>DAIOUP010000261.1:0-4012 GCA_036759465.1 Bacteroidales bacterium | reverse complement strand
ACTTTATCATTAATAAGATATTAATGCAACAAAACTATCAATGCTTCAGAATCGAAATCCTTTTCCAAAATAATTGCATAATATGCTAAAGGCAAATAGTAAAAAAAGTCCGGCCATGAGCTGTGGCCGGACTTAACATGGTTTCACCTAACCCATGTCATTTGACAACTATCGTATGTGTTTCGAGAATAGGTTGGTGTCCATTTCTCGCTTTCAGTTTGATAAGGTAAACGCCCGATGGCAAGACAGAAGTTGAAAGCTTAACGTTGTGTTTGCCCTGATTATGCCATCCGCTGGCAATTCTTGTAACAAACTGACCCAATCCGTTGTACAAGTCGAGCTCAATATTTGTGGATTCATTAAGTTCAATGGGTATGTTTACAAATGTACTTGATGGATTTGGGTAGGCCCTTCCGAGCAGAACTTTATTTTTGACAGTTTGAGGCCATTCGTTGTTGCTTAATATGTTAACAATTCCGGAGCCTACAATCTGCTGATAGATGTAATTATGTCCAGCGTCGTTCAGATGTATTCCATCACCAGAATTATAAATTGGTTTAATTGTGCCGTCAGGATTGGCTAACTCATCGAAAATATTGACAGCATTATTACCATAAGTTGTCATTATTGCTGTGCGCACATCGATGAGATTCTGCAATTGGGCCGGGTTGGAAAAGTTACGGGGCTGGGTTGTGGTAATACGGTAATGTTTGTTCTGAGCAATTGCCGGAGCAAGAATAGCGGCAAAATTTGACATTTGTTCCTCAATGGTGTAGTTATTGGCAGCATCATTGCTAGGAAGGTTAATAATTATTGCCCATGGGTTGTACGACATTGCCCGGGTAATATTGTTATTAGGTGATGGGGAGGGTCGACCGGCGGGTGGAACAAAACCGGTGGGCATAACATGGTAGGTAGTGAAACCACCAACAGCCAGATTAACCACTAAAGCACTGGGTTCGATGTTTTGCACATGTGTTCTGAATTTGCCCACCCATGAGTTGGCTGCTGTTGAAGCACCGGTTCCGGCAGCTGTGGATGAGCCGATAACTACAAATACAGGCCTTTGGTCACCATTGATGGTTTGACCCTCAACCCTGATATCATCAAAATAAACAACTATTGGATTGTTATCGGCCTGATGCTGGCCGAAGAAAATAGTCTTAATGCGGGTAAGGTCAGCCTGCAGGGGATTATCCTTGAAAGGTTGAACTGGAATACGAACCTCGGTCCAGGTATGTGGAGGTATGGCAGCTGTGAAACTGGCCAATGGGAACTTTTCGGTTTTCCTGTTCGAAAGGTCTTCGAGGAAGATATATGGCATCTGCGCTGTTGTCCAGCCTGTTGGTGCAAACACTTTTATGCTGATTGTATCGGTGAGCATAAAATCGTGTCCGATCCATCCCAAACTGGCAACTGCAATTGACCAGTTGCCACTGGTTGCAGAAGTGTAATTAAGTTTGAGCGCGTAATTACCTACAAGAGAATAGGTTGTGCTTACCGGCCATTTCGATCCACTTACCAGCTCAAGTGCACTTGGGGCAGTGAATGTACCCCAACTGGGATCGTAGAAATTGGCTGTGGGGCTGTCGGAGAAGAAAACAATATCCTGATTAACCGGTCGGGGTTCTACAATAGCGAATGGTGCTTCGCTGGCAACATAGAAACCGGTCAAAGGATCGGTGATTCGTATGAGGCACTGAGCGGAGGCAGTTTCGGGAAGTTGCCACAAAAAGTTGCCTGAGGCAGCAGGATGGTTGATAATAATTGGTGACCATGTTGAGCCATTGTTCACCGAGAGCTCGATGTTAACAAAGCTGGCGTTTACAGCTGCAAAGAGAATATACTTCTGGCTTGATTTCTCCCATCGCTGGTAACCATTTGGAGAGTGTAATGTAATGGAAACATTCAGCGGAACAATGCTGAATACCCCACTTGTGCTGTTGATTGCGGCATTTGTCACATCAGAAATTCTGATTAGGGCCTGCGAGCTTACTGGTGCATCAACGACCCATGAATACTGACCGGAGGCAGCTGCAACGCTTTCGGCAATAACAGACCAATTATTGCCATTGTCGGGCGAAAATTCAATTTTTATGTTTTCAACCATCTGGCTTGTCCAGCTAATGGTTTGGGTTGTTTGTTGCGCCCATGATTCGCCGCCGACTGGAGCCGTTAGTTGCACCTGATACTGGCCTGATGTTAGCAGCTGAAAGCGCAGAATTCGGTGATTGTTATAATCAGCAACAAAAACATTGCCTGATGTTTCGTCAAGAAACATTGCCCGGGGTGTGTTAAAATTGGATGCATTTGGAGGTGTTCCGGCAGTGCCGGTATTGAAGTCGGGCTGACCCCAGATATAGTCTGCAGGAGCGCCATTAGGAAGCGAAGCTGCATTTTCGAACACTACTATGCGATGGCTGTTTTCCTGTATCACATAAATACGTCCGCTGTTGTCGCCCTTCACGAACCTTAGATTTGTGAAACCGCTCTGTGTTACAGCCGAAATATCTGTTGTAAACTCTGTTTGGCCAAGAACACCGCTGGCAGGCGAACCATTCGGCAAGTTTCGGGCATTATCGAAACGGAGCACTCTACGGTTGGAAGCATCGCTCACCCAAAGTCTTCCGAACAAGTCAACATATAGGTCATTGGGATTCTTCATTCCTGTTTGGGTAGTGGCACCAACAGCGCTACCAAAGCCCGGTTGACCAAGCACCCCATTTGCAGGAGCTCCGTTGGGCAGCAGGGCAGCATTGTGGTACCATACAACGCGGTGGTTGCTCCAGTCGGCAACCCATAGTGTTCCGGTGTAATCGACAACAATACCAACCGGACCGCCAAGCTTTACAGCTGTATTGCCGTTAGAGTTGGTTGTAAAATCGGGCTGCCCGAGCACACCATCTGCCGAAGCTCCGTTTGTAAGAGTGGCGGCATTATCGAAACGCAACATGCGGCGGTTTCCGAAATCGGACACCCAAAGTCTTCCGATTAAATCGAGATAAACACCAATGGGATTATTGAACTTGGATGCGCTAAGCCCGGAGCTGTTTGTTGTAAAGTCGTTTTGTCCGAGTACAGCTTCAGCGGCTGCACCTGTTTGCATGGCTTCGACCGAGCCAAAGCGTAGAACACGATGGTTCGAGCGGTCGGCCACAAATACCTTGCCCGAAACGGGATCAATAGCTACCCCATTGGGACCATTGAGCTTGGTGGCGCTGAGGCCAGAGGTGCCTGTTGTAAAGTTCTCCTGCCCAAGTACACTCAATGCCTGAGGGTTATTAACAATTAAAAGTGTATTGAAATAATCCACAGAAAAACGAAGAACCCTGTGGTTATTATAGTCAGCTACCCAAACGGTTTCGCGGGCTTCGTCAACATACATTGCTCTGGGCACATTAAAGCCTGATGATGTAGGCGGAATTGTGGCGTTACCAGAGTTAAAGTCTACCTGACCCCAGATGTAATCTGCCGGTGCTCCGTTGGGCAAGGAGGCTGCATTCTCAAAAATGGTGATACGGTGACTGTTTTCCTGAATAACATACAGTCGACCTCTCATATCGCCTGTAACAAACCTGAGGTTCGTAAACCCGTTTTGCGTTACGGCACTTACATCAGTAGTAAATCCATTCTGACCAAGCACTCCATTAGCAGGAGCGCCATTAGGCAAGTTACGCGCATTATCGAAGCGAAGAACGCGCCTGTTGGATGCATCGCTCACCCACAAGCGTCCGGCATAGTCAACATATAAATCGTTTGGATTCTTCATGCCTGTTTGTGTTGTTGCACCAACTGCACTTCCAAAGCCTGGCTGACCAAGCACACCATCAGCAGGTGAACCATTGGCAAGTGTAGTTGCATTGTTATACCAAACAACGCGATGATTGCTCCAGTCGGTTACCCACAATGTACCAGTGTAATCAACATAAATTCCGACCGGACCACCCAGTTTTTCGGCAGAATTACCGGGCGAATTGGTTGTAAAGTCGGGTTGGCCGAGAACAGCATCAGC
>DAIOUP010000260.1:0-4012 GCA_036759465.1 Bacteroidales bacterium | reverse complement strand
CCGATGGTGCCCGCCAAGGGCCTGCAGCAGTATGTTTCGACAGGATTTTTTATGAAAGCCGGCATGCTCGAAATGCAGCTCATGCCCGAGTTTGTTTATGCCCAAAACAAAGCCTTTCAGAATCCTCCGGCACGTCCCCGCGATATCGATATGCCCGAGCGCATGGGACAGGAGCCATACCAAAAGATATTTCCCGGACAGTCGTTTGTGAGGCTGCAGCTTGGTCCGGTATCGGCCGGCTATTCCACCGAAAATATCTGGTATGGCCCCGGCCTGAAAAACAGCATCATCCTCACCAACAACGCCCCGGGTTTCCGTCATTTCAGCCTCATGACCAACCGCCCGCTGAAAACACCCGTCGGCACTTTTGAAGGCCATATGGCGGCGGGCCGTTTGCACCGCAGCGGCTTCAAATGGCCACTGCGCTACGAAGCGGGAACATGGCCGCCCATCGCCGGCGATGTTACACCCGATACTGTTAATGGCACCAGCGCTTATGCCTATACCAATACGATGGCCATTACCTGGCAACCCAAATGGCTGCCCGGCCTTTTCCTCGGCGCCTCACGGGCCGTGCAGGCTAAAGGCGATCCCGACAGTTTTCTCGATTATTTCAAAATCCTGTACCTCAGCGCCAGAGGCGAGAACCTTACCAACCTTCCGCCGGGCTCAGTGGTTCTCAACCGAAATCAGCTTGCTTCGGTCTTCTTCCGGTATTTTTTTCCGGGTGCCAATGCGGAAATCTTTATGGAGATTGGCAGAGAAGACTTCTGGTACGACTTTCAGGATCTGCTTACCCGCCTGCAATATTCTACAGCCTACAATATGGGTTTTCGCAAACTCCACCAGCTGCCGAGAAACCAATGGCTGGAGGTATCTGCTGAATATACCAAAATGCAGGCGCCTTTTGCCAATATGGCAAGGGGAGGTCTATCGGGATACAGTTTCTACACAAATGGCGCACTCAATGGCTGGACGCATTACGGTCAGGTGCTTGGTGCAGGCATTGGTCCGGGAAGCAATATGTTGACTTTCGGGCTACGCCATGGCAAAGGATACCGTACCTTTGGCCTGCATTTCGAACGTGTGGCCTACAACGAAGATCTTTTCTACACGGCGCTGCCCTACCTGAGGCTTGGCTCGGGGAGCAATCCGTTTTTTGTGGACGTCAGCAAGCATTTTGTCGATTGGGGATTCCTCCTCAGTCACCAAAACGCATTTGGCAAGCTGATGGCCGGAATACAATTACACATTCTAAAGACGTATAACTTCCAATGGAATTACGATCCGAACGGACAACCCGATCCTTTCCGGTTTCCGGGAATCAACCCCTGGTCGGTGAACGGCGAACTGAGCCTGATGTACAGGCTCTGAATACGGTGCACCAAACCATAGAAGTCGCCACCAATGACGCTTTTTCAGGCAATGGTGCACCGCATCATAATGCCCGGAGCGAAACCGTTCATATCAATAATCCCTATCTTCTGGGATTTACCAAGCGCACCTTCGACATTCTCCTCAGCCTGGCTATGCTGCCTTTTGCGATTCCGGCCGCCGTGACCTGCTGGACGCTCGTTATGCTTACGATGGGCGCCCCGGCGATTTTTACCCAGCAGCGCGTTGGCCTCAACGGCAAGGCCTTTCGTATGTACAAGTTTCGCTCCATCCGCCGAACCTCCGATACCAAAAACGGCACTTCACACTCCCATGCCGACATTACTCCTGTGGGCCGCATGCTGAGGCTTTTTCGTCTCGACGAGCTGCCCCAGATCTACAACATTTTGCGCGGCGAAATGAGCTGGGTCGGGCCACGTCCCGAGGTGCCGTATTATGTGGACCTTTTTTCGGAGAAAAACCCCGATTTCCTGCTCCGGCACAAAGCTTTACCGGGGATCACCGGCCTGGCCCAGGTGCGTAACCCCAATGCCACACCCAACGACAATATGGAAAAATTGCAGCATGATCTGGAGTACATCCATAAAGCAAACCTGCTTCATGATTTGAAGATTTTACTGCAAACGGCACTTGTTATAGTTAACAGATGAGAAAGAGCCTGTATTGTTTACTGTTTGTTATACTTAGCCTGCCGGGGATGCATGCCCAGGATATCTTCGGCACGAGGGGATTGCAGGGGCTGAGTCCGTCGCGCCTCGATGAGGGTCAGATTCAACTTATTCGTAACCAGGTGCGCGTTTCGGGCATGTCCGAAAACGACCTTCGTATTTATCTGCTGGGTAAGGGCATGAGCCAGACTAACGCCAACGAGCTGATACGCCGTATCGGAGAATCGCCTGCCCGACCGACGCTTCAAAATCAGGCTACAGCCGGAGAAAGGGGAGCAATGCAGCTGGAGCCTGCACAGCCTGTTACACCCTTCAAATCCGACTCACTCCTGTTCGGGGCTTCCATGTTTGCCAACAGCCAGATCAATTTTGCCCCGCCTCAGCAGTTTGCCACCCCCGTTAACTATGTGCTCGGTCCGGGCGACCTGCTCAACCTCAGCATTACCGGCAATCAGGAAATCCTCACCGACATCAGGGTGGAGTCTTCGGGCAATTTGCGCCTTCCCTATGCAGGCAATCTGATGGTAGGCGGCCTCACCATCGAACAAGCGGAAACAAAAATACGAAACGCCCTGGCGCGCAGGGGCTTTGAATCGCTGGGCACCGGAGGCTCACGACTCACGCTCTCTATAACAGCCTACCGCACCATACCGGTGACCATCATCGGCGCCCGACAGCCTGGCAACTATAACGTTTCGTCCGTGGCTTCGGCTTTTCATCTCATTCACCTGGCCGGTGGCCCGGGTCAGGCAGGGTCTTACCGCGACATTGAAGTGATCAGAAAAGGCCATGTTGTCAGAAAGATCGACCTTTATGACTTTCTGGTGCGCGGCGACCAGAGCTCCGATATCGTGCTCGAGGAAAATGATCTTGTCAATATACCTGCCTACCAGACCATCGTCCGCCTCTCGGGTGCAGTGAAACGCCCCGGCATCTTCATGCTCAGGCCCGACGAAACCCTCAGCGACCTCCTGCGTTTTGCCGGAGGCTTTGCCCCGGAAGCCTTCCGCACGCTTATCACAGTCGAACAGATCGGCAACAATGCCCTCTATACACGCACGGTGCAACAGGACGATTTTAGCCGCTTTAAACCTTCCAACGGCGACCTGTTTATTGTGGGCTCCGTGACCGCCGAAAGATACAACAGGGTGTTTATCACAGGCGCGGTTAAACGACCGGGGGCCTATGGCTGGTACGATGGTCTTCGTTTATCTGAACTGATAGGCTTGGGCGGAGGTCCCGAAGAAAGCCTGCTCGAAACCAGAGGGCTCATCTACCGTTCCGGTAAAGACCACTCCAACGCCTACCTGCGCTTTATCCCTTCCGAGATTCTTGAAAACAAAGCGGATATTATCCTGATGGACGGCGACTCAGTGGTGCTTTCCGACAGGAAGACGATCTTTCCACATGGCTTTGTCGATGTTGTCGGCGAAGTAAACAAACCCGGACGTTTCGTGCTTGGCCCGGGCATGACGGCCCTCGACGCTGTGCTGCTGGCCGGTGGGATGAAAAAATCGGCCATCACCAACAGCATTGAAGTGGTTCGAAGAACCGGAATAAGCGCCAGACCTTCGGTGGCTGCTGTCGTCAAAGCCGAAACCGATGCCATGCTGCGCATTCGCGCCGATGAAGTCGGGCTGAACCATCAGGATGTAGTTATTGTCCGTCCCGATCCCGACCGCAGGGATCAGAAAATCGTTTTTCTGCGAGGCGAGGTTCGAAACCCCGGCCCCTATGTATTGCTCGAGCGTGACGAAAAACTCAGCAGCGTCCTTCGAAGGGCAGGTGGTCTGACGTCATTCGCCGACGAGAACGCCGTCTTCATACTCCGCAAAAGCATTAACCCACTGCTTAAGCGCGACTTTGCGAAGCTGACCCTCAACCCGCAAAGCTTGCTCGAGGTGGATTCGCTGGCCGGACAAAGGGCAATCGCCGAGGCTGTAAATCGT
>DAIOUP010000259.1:0-4028 GCA_036759465.1 Bacteroidales bacterium | reverse complement strand
TTTTTACGCATGTTTCAAAAAAGTTTTCTCGCAATATTCCTGTTGTTCAGCCTGTTGCTCAGTTCGTGCAGCACAGATGTTCACAACTTTGCTGAATATAAAGACATTACCATCGTTTATGGTATGCTTGAAGCCGGTGCCGACACAACCTTTGTAAAAATTACGAAAGCATTTCTGGGACCAGGCAATGCTTTGCTGATTGCCAGAATACCCGATTCGAGCAATTATCCCGGCAAGCTCGAGGTGAAGCTGCAGGGAAAAGTGGGCAGTAATAACCTTGCTCCTATCACACTCGACACCATTACTATTCACAATAAGCTGGCGGGCGATTCGGTATTTTATTTCCCAAGCCAAAAGGTTTATTACACCAGGGCAGCCCTCAATCCCAATGCCACTTACACCCTAACCATTGAAAGGCCTGGCGGACAGGTAAAATCGACCACCAATATGGTTAACAACTTTGCCATATTGCAGCCTACAAACCGTATCAATTTTGCCGCTACAGCCCCATCGTTGATAAAATGGACTTCGGCTGTCAACGGGAAACGCTATGAGGCAAAGATGGTTTTTCATTATGAGGAACTTGTCTCGGGCAATCCCGACACCTTGAAAAAGACTTTGGTCTGGAATCTCGGTACCCGTCGCTCGGAAACCCTTGCCGGAGGCGAAAATATGGAAATCAGCTATCTGGGTGAGGAATTTTACAACCGTTTGGGAGGACAGCTCTCCAATCAACTTAACGTTCGTCGTTTTGCTGGTCCTGTTGATGTTATTATTGCCTGTGCCGGCGACGAACTCAGCACCTATATTGACGTAAACAGCCCCAACAATAGCGTGGTTCAGGAAAGGCCTCAGTATACCAACATAGAAAACGGCACAGGAATCTTCTCTTCCCGCCGCACCGTTGTCCGCACCTACAGGCTTTCTGTGCAAAGCGAAGTGAAACTGGTTGAGGACTACAATTGGGGCTTCGAAATCAAACCCGTGCGCTAAACGAGGCTTGACTTCGCTCACTGACATCTGCCAGCATTTCTTTCTGCCTTTAAAATTCAATTGATTTTTGCCTGCCGTTTTGTCAGACTCCGAAAGCTTATGCCAATAGGCTTTATATGTTTTAAACATTATTGATTTACAGCCATTTAAGACCTTCGCTTGTTCTCTAAGGACAAAATCTTTAAATTATACCTGATTTACAGCCCTTTCGGGCGATGCTTGGCATAATGCTTGAGAAGCCAGAAGAAATTGATAAATTAAGGAGGAATTGTAATGGGAAAAATTATCGGAATAGACCTTGGCACAACCAACTCGTGTGTAGCCGTTATGGAAGGCAACGAGCCGGTTGTAATCCCCAACAGCGAAGGACGTCGCACAACACCGTCCATCGTTGCATTTACTGACAACGGAGAGCGTAAAGTGGGCGATCCTGCAAAAAGGCAGGCCATCACCAACCCCAAGCGCACCATCTTCTCCATCAAACGTTTCATGGGCGAGACTTTCGACCGTGTTACCAAAGAGGTTGAACGCGTGCCCTACTCTGTGGTGAAAGGCGACAACAACACGCCGCGTGTTCAGATTGACGACAGAATGTACACTCCGCAGGAAATCTCGGCCATGATTCTTCAGAAAATGAAGAAAACAGCAGAAGACTATCTCGGACAAACGGTAACAGAGGCCGTTATCACCGTGCCGGCCTACTTTAGCGACTCGCAGCGTCAGGCCACCAAGGAGGCCGGAGAAATTGCCGGGCTGAAGGTTCGACGCATCATCAATGAGCCCACAGCTGCTGCACTCGCCTATGGTCTCGACAAGAAAAAGAACGACATCAAAGTAGCCGTGTACGACCTTGGAGGCGGCACCTTCGATATTTCGATCCTCGAGCTTGGCGATGGCGTGTTCGAAGTGAAATCAACCAACGGCAACACTCACCTGGGTGGCGACGACTTCGACCACAACATCATCAATTGGCTTGCTGAAGAATTCATAAAAGACGAAGGCGTTGACCTTCGTAAAGACCCCATGGCCCTGCAGCGCCTTAAGGAAGCCGCCGAAAAGGCCAAGATCGAGCTTTCGAGCAGCACCGAAACCGAAATCAACCTGCCCTACATTATGCCGGTCGATGGTGTGCCAAAACACCTTGTGCGCAAGCTCACCCGCGCTAAATTTGAACAGATCAACGATCATCTGATCCGCGCAACCATCGAACCTTGTCGTCAGGCACTCAAAGACGCCGGACTTTCCGCTTCGGACATCGACGAAGTGATTCTGGTAGGTGGCTCGACCCGTATTCCGGCCATTCAGCAAATTGTTCGCGACTTTTTTGGCAAAGAACCATCCAAAGGTGTAAACCCTGACGAAGTGGTTGCCGTAGGCGCTGCTATCCAGGGCGGTGTGCTTACCGGCGAAGTGAAAGACGTGCTTTTGCTCGACGTAACACCACTCTCTCTTGGCATTGAAACTCTTGGTGGTGTGATGACCAGACTCATCGAATCGAACACGACTATCCCCACGAGAAAATCAGAAGTCTTCTCGACAGCATCTGACAACCAGCCATCGGTGGAAATTCATATTCTGCAAGGCGAGCGCCCGATGGCAAACCAAAACAAGAGCATTGGCCGCTTCCACCTCGACGGCATCCCGCCGGCACCGCGAGGCGTCCCACAAATCGAAGTAACCTTCGATATCGACGCCAACGGTATATTGCATGTTTCGGCCAAGGACAAGGCTACAGGCAAATCGCAGAGCATCCGCATCGAAGCCTCCTCGGGCCTCACCGATCAGGAAATCAAGCGCATGAAGGATGAGGCCGCAGCCAACGCCGAAGCTGACCGCCGCGAAAAGGAAAGAGTGGATAAACTGAATGCTGCCGACGCCCTCATCTTCCAGACCGAAAAACAGCTTAAAGAATATGGCGATAAGCTGCCCGCAGACAAAAAAGCCGAAATCGAAAGCGGCCTCGAACAGCTTCGCAACGCCCATAAAAGCCAGGACCTTGGTGCCATCGACAGTGCCATGAACAAGCTGAACGCCGTTTGGCAAAGCGCCAGCGAGGAAATGTATCGCAACACCCAGCAACAACAAACACCGCCCCAGCAGGAGCCCGGTCAGAGCTCGGGCAGCCATGGCGGTGGCGATGACGAAGTGACCGATGTGGACTTCGAAGAAGTAGATAAAAAGTAAGACCAGATCTTACAGACCATAAGGGGCTGTCTCAGAAAATGGGACAGCCTTTTTTATTTCATCAGAGAACCTTTAATCCAACACCTCATTTCTCTGATTATAAGCTCATTATGAGAAGTTGATACTACGAAACCAAAAGCTGAAACCTGCTTCATGTTTATTGAGACTTCCAAGGGAAAGAGCGTAAATAGTTTTGCCGGCAGAAACCTATTCGAAGAAAAATGGCCGGACAAATCACATCACTACATCTGAAACTATCGGGAAGCTTCGCAGTCATCTCAGCATTTTTAAGCCTGATATTTTCTTATACTTTCATGTTTGGGCAGCAAGCTGCCAGCAAGGCCTTCCCCTTTCATCTTGAATTAGACCAGATCTCGCGAATTCTTCTTGTAAACTTCGAAGCCGATCCTGACACTGTTTATGTGGGTTTTGAACCTCAGGTGATACCGCTTGGCGGCGAAAAAGAAGCGCACCTGATCATCGGCTGGCGCGTAGATGGCCATGTAGATGTTTACCACCAGAAGAGTTTGTCGCCCGATCCCGGCAAGTATAACATTGCCGGAAAGGGTCTTGCCAATATGGTTCCCTGCCAGATCGACACCGCTGTGTTCGTGATGACAAAAACCGGAGTAATGGCCCATTACACATTCACCGACATTCACGGTAGGCCGGTAATTATCAAAATTACAGAGCTCGGACATCAACGTCGCCGCCCCTTCAGCTTGCTGGCCCCCATGGGGCTGGCTGCAGCCCAGCCAAGATCGCTGCCATGTCTGTTTTTGCACGACTTCTATTTTGTAAGGCGCAAAAACACGGAGTTTCAAGTGACAATCTCCGGTAAGATGCATAGC
>DAIOUP010000258.1:0-4038 GCA_036759465.1 Bacteroidales bacterium | reverse complement strand
CCCCTGTTATATACGGTCATGCAAGGGTAGCGGCCTTCTATCGCAAGAATCTTGCCCTCAACGAATTGAATTTTAATCCAGTGCGTGATACCTCTCAAATCAATGCTAAGCGCGTCAACCTGATCAATTGCACTGAAGCTGAGCTTCGGGTCGAGATGGGTGTGCAGTCGGCCGAGGCAGGTCAGGTGGCACTCATGGCGCTCGAAATGGCAGTCGAGGACCTGAAAAAGGGTTTGATTGATGTTGTGGTTACAGCACCTATCAACAAAGAGACCATTCAGTCCGATCATTTCCGTTTTCCGGGACATACCGAGTTTTTGGCTTCACACTTTAAGGGTGAGCCTCTTATGCTTATGGTATGGCGCGATTTGCGTGTTGGACTCGTTACCAGTCATATTCCGTTGGCCGAAGTGAGCAGGACACTGAGCAAGGAGGCTATAGTTAGTAAGCTTAATATACTCAATAGCAGTCTGATAAAGGATTTTGGTATTCGCAGACCCCGTATAGCAGTGCTCGGGCTGAACCCACATGCCGGCGACGGAGGTTTGCTTGGCAATGAAGAGCATGATATTATCCTCCCTGCCATAAACGAAGCACGCGATAAAGACGAGCTGCTCGTTTACGGTCCTTTTGGGGCTGACGGCTTTTTTGGTGCCGGCGAATGGAAAAAGTACGACGGCGTGCTCGCCATGTATCACGATCAGGGACTGATACCTTTCAAGACGCTTGCTGCCGGCGAAGGGGTCAATTACACAGCAGGATTATCCGTTGTTCGAACCTCACCGGCTCATGGAACAGCATACGAAATTGTCGGGAAGAACCTTTCAAACGAAGAGTCTTTCAGGCAGGCGCTTTATCTGGCAGTTGACATCGAGCGCAACAGGCGTATGCAGCATCAACTGGAAGAAAATCAACTCGATACCGATAAATATAGCATCTGAGCGTGGTCGCCGACCGGCTACAATATTCCCTTAGCCAGATTGCCGCAATTGTCAAAGGACGGCTGGTGCAACAGCACGACAACGAGCTGTTTATCAATGAGCTGCTCATCGACAGCCGTTTGTTCATCCAGCCTGAGGGTACGCTGTTCTTTGCCCTGAAAACAAGGCGTAACGACGGACACAAATACATCCCCGAACTCATCTTCAAGGGTGTTAAAGCGTTTGTGGTGAGCCGATTACCGGATGAAGAACTGCCCGAAATGCCGGCACACGTGGCCTTCATTGTCACCGAAAACCCTTTGAGAGCATTGCAAATGCTTGCCATTGCTCACCGGAAGCGTTTTAATATCCCGGTGATTGGTATTACGGGCAGCAATGGAAAAACGGTGATCAAAGAATGGCTTTATCAGCTGCTGGCGGACGATTACGCCATCGTTCGGAGTCCAAAAAGCTACAATTCGCAAATCGGTGTACCTTTATCCGTCTGGCAAATGCATCCTGGCCATCAGCTGGCAGTTTTTGAAGCAGGGATATCCGAGCCCGGCGAAATGGATTACCTTCAGGAGATTATTCAGCCTACCATTGGCATTTTCACCAATATCGGGCCGGCACACAGCGAAAACTATATCAACGATCAACAAAAGGCCGACGAAAAGCTTAAGCTCTTCACCAAGGTGGAAACCCTGATTTATTGTTCCGATCATGCTGAAGTGCAAACGGCCATCAACAGGACCAAACTTCAGCAAAGCATCCACACTTTCACCTGGAGCAGGCACCAGCAGGCCGACCTCCGAATCCTGGGCATTGAAAAACATGGCCGGCAAACGCGCATCAGCGCTGTTTATCAGAACAAAGTTATGGAGGCCGTCATTCCTTTTTCTGATGAGGCTTCTGTCGAAAACAGCATCCACTGCTGGAGTTTGATGCTCCTGTTGGGTTATCACGAAGAAACTATCACCCAACGCCTGATACATCTCAGTCCTGTGGCCATGCGCCTCGAACTCAAGGACGGAATTAATCAGTGCACCATAATCAACGATAGCTACAACAGCGATGTACAATCGCTGGCCATTGCACTCGATTTCCTGAACCAGCAAAACCAGGATCGTCGCAAAACCATTATCCTTTCCGATATTTTTCAGAGCGGCGTAAGCGAACCGGAGCTGTACAGCTCCATAGCGAGGCTGCTTGAGGCCAAAGGAATACATCATCTAATTGGGATTGGACCTGCCATCAGCCGGCAAAGCCATCAGTTTGCCATGCAAAAGGATTTTTTCCTTTCGACGAGTGATTTTCTGTTATCCTATCCCATCAGCAGTTTTCGTAATACCACAATTCTGCTTAAAGGAGCACGATATTTCGGATTTGAGAAGATCAGTGCCATGCTACAGCAGAAGCTGCACGAAACAGTGCTGGAGATCAACCTTAACCATCTGATTCACAACCTGAACTACTACCGTTCGCTGCTTCAGCCCGGCACAAAGGTGATGCTCATGGTCAAAGCCTTTGGCTACGGTAGTGGTGGTTACGAGATAGCAGGTGCCTTGCAGTATCATAAGGCCGATTATCTGGCAGTGGCTTATGCCGACGAGGGTATTGAACTTCGAAAAGCGGGCATCACCATGCCTATCATGGTGATGAGCCCCGAAGAACTAAGCCTCGATGCCCTTTTGCTCTACGACCTCGAGCCGGAAATCTATAGCTTCAGGGTACTGGCATTGCTCGAAGAAGCCATTGCAAGGCTCGATCAACCGGCAAGGGTGGTGCGCGTTCACCTCAAGTTCGACACCGGAATGCACCGTCTGGGCTTCAGTCCCGACGATGCACTAACGCTTGGAAACAGAATTGCCCGACACCCAAACATCAAATTGGTTTCGATCTTCTCTCACTTATCGGCCAGCGACGATCCAAAACACGACGATTTTACACGCTCCCAGATCGCCTCTTTTAACAGCATTCACGAACAACTCTCGGGCATATTGCCCTATAAATACGACCGGCACATCCTCAACTCGGCGGGCATCAGCCGTTTTCCCGAAGCACACTACGACATGGTGCGTCTTGGAATAGGCGTTTATGGGATACCGGTGAGCAAAACCAATCCCGAACCGCTCATCAATGTGATTTCCCTCCGCTCGGTCCTTTCACAAATCCGTCAGGTGCCTGCCGGCGAAAGCATTGGTTACAACCGAAGCAGCTTTACTACGCAGGATAGTATAATCGGAGTAGTCCCGATAGGATATGCCGATGGACTTCCGCGTACGCTTTCCAATGGAAAAGGAAGGTTGTACGTAAAAGGCAAAGAGGCGCCTATCATCGGCGATGTGTGCATGGACATGTGTATGATCGACCTGACAGGACATCAGGTAGCCGAAGGCGATGAGGTCATCGTTTTTAATGCCGATTTTCCGGTAACCAGTCTGGCCACCGACGCCGGAACCATACCTTACGAAATTCTTACCCGAATCTCCCGTAGGGTAAAGCGAATATACTTCCAGGAATAGTGCATTAGCCCGAAAATTGTGCAATCGATGCAGATTTTGTATCGAAAACTTTGCGCAAAGGCCTATGGCGTTTTGCCCCAATTTTTACGAACTTTATGCATTCGTTTTGCAAAGCAATCAAATACCTTTTTCCGATGAAAGTGCAATTCACCATACAATTCCAGAGCCAGTGGGGGCAAACAATATGCCTCTGCGGATCTGAACCTGAACTCGGTTCATGGGATACCGCCGGCGCCATCGAACTTGCCTATCTGGGCAACGACCTATGGAGTGGCGAGCTGGAGCTTCCCGAGGGCAAATATCTGGAATATAAATACATACTACGTGAGGCTACAGGCATCATGCAGTGGGAAGGCGGAGAAAACCGTTCATTGCTCACTTCCAGCTATTCGACCATCAGCATCCGCGACCACTGGCATCCCGTGATCGATCCCGAAAGGGTGCTGTTTACCAAAGTATTTACCGAGGTTATCATGAAGCCCGAAAGCAGCATTACACAGGAGTCGCTGCCCGAATCGGGTCCTGTTGTTCGCCTGACGCTTTGTGCACCGCGCGTTGGCCCGGGCTACGGCATGGCTATTATCGGCAGTGTA
>DAIOUP010000257.1:0-4055 GCA_036759465.1 Bacteroidales bacterium | reverse complement strand
GCTTATTTCTGGGGAAAGCTTGTTTTTCAAATAGTTGCCTTGAAGTGCCAGACGAAAATCGAGCGGTGCTATTTCGGACAGGGGTTCGTCGTTCACCAGGTTTTGTCCGCGGGTGTATGCCAGCTGGCTTGTGAGGCTCAAACCTGCCGGCAAATTGGCTTTGAGCATCAGTTCGGTGCCCACCATGCTGGCTTTTTCGATGTTCTGAAACTGTCTTACGCCAGGCGAGTTGGGCAATTTAGGAGTCATGTTGGCTTTCACCTGGCTGATGAAATCGGTCAGGTAAGCTCCGAAAACACTTACCGAAGCAAGCAAGCCCGAAGTACGAAACTGCAGCTCGATGTCGGCCTGATGATTGGTTTCGGGCTTCAGGGTGGGGTTGCCCACGATTTCGTTGGCATCGAGTCCGATGGGCAAAAAATTAATGTAGCGTTCGGTTATGCCTGCCCCGCGCTGTGCGCGGCTCAGCCACAGGGCGGCCTGCCAGTGTTTGCCAAATGCGGTGGAGGCGCCGGCACTGATGGAAGGATACATCTGGCTGGCATCGGTTTTCTCGTAGGTCTGCTTGAATTTTTCGTCCACCTTGCCGGCCCTTGCCTGCAGCTGCTCAAGACGGAGAGCACCTATCATCAGATATGCACCCGACTGCCGGCGGTATTCGGCAAAGATTCCCGTACGTCCTATGAAAGCATCCTGCCAGATGTTGTCGTAAAATGCTTTGCCTGCCAGGGGGCCGGTGAGGATTTCACGGGTTCGGGTGCCTTCGGCTGTTTCGTAACGATAATCGATGCCGGCAAATAGCTCTGCTGACCCTACTGTGATTTCAGCCTCGCTGCGCAATCCGCCTGTGGTAGTTTTAGCAAGCGAGATTGCATTCATGGTGCGCGGGTTGAGTTTGCGGGTCAGGTTGTCCATGGCATGATCCACCCACGAAGAGTTTAGCTGCGTACGCACTGCCCTCAGGGTTTTGCCTGAGGCCAGATAGTCGTGCCTTAGCTGCATGAGCCAGGTGTTGTCCTTACGCAGGTCCATGGGCAGCGAAGGAAAGTCGGTGTCTTTGGCCCTGTTGTTGGTGACGGAGAAGGTTATTTGCTGTTTGCTTCCTATTTTTCCGGCTGCACGCAATCCCAGGCTTTGACGGTAAAATTTCGAAGGAATCGTATCGCCATTGCCGTCGAGGTAGTTGCCGCCTTCCGATACTGAGCCAAATAGTTTGATGTTCAGTTTTTTGTTGCTCACACCAGCCATGGCTTCCGTGCGGCCGATCGTGCTATTCGATTCAAAACCACCCGAAATTCTCGCCAGGGGTTTTAGCTTATCCGAATACACCGGACTTTCGCTCCGAAAATGGATGGTGCCCCCGGTGGTGCTTCCATAACGCAGCGTATAAGGTCCTTTCAGGATTTCGATGTTTTCGGTCATGTTCATCGGAATCTGGCTGGCAGGGGGGTCCATGCGGTTGGGGCAGGCAGCAGCGGCATGCAGGCCGTCGTCTATCATCACATTGATCTGGTCGTACTTGAAGCCGCGAAGCACCGGGTCAACACCGTAGGAGCCCGATTTGCGCACGCCTGCCACAACGGGCGTGGAAAGCAGAAAACTGCCTGCATCGTGGGCCAGTCCGCCCTTGTAGTCAATCTTTAGCACATCGTTTTGGGGTTTTTGCGCGCGGAAAGCAATCACCTGCACGGGCTGTAAGGCATATCCTTCTCCGGCAGGAACTTGCAGCGAGCCTCCCTTCAACGCTTTTCTAAGTTCGCCGGCTTCAATCAATTTATATCCGGTGCTCAGATGAGTGAGTTCAAGCGGGGTGTTTTCGATGAATTGTACCACAATATACCCCTCGGCATCGGCAACACCTTTCTGGTTACCATGGTGATAGTGGGCATAAGATAATGGAGCACTGTCGGCTCCCGAAACCAGGCGCAGTTTGGTTTGCTGTGCCATGGCCAAAAATGATAGCATTATGAATATAAAAATCAAAGATATTGATCTCATAGTCGTTGGTTTTATTTAAAATTCAAGCTGTTTGCTTCATAAAGCATGAAGCAGGTATTCCGATGATTGCACAGAGAAAGGATGATTAAACCAACGATCAATCGGGTGGCTGAAAAGGACTAAGGGCAAAACCGGAAGCGGTAACCCCGCTGTTGAAAGGAATCAAAAACTTTTTGATGGATGGTTGGATCAGGTTGTCCAATGAGTTTTTTGCTCTTGAAGGCAAAAACAACTGCTGATCGCGGAGCTGGACGTTTGGGGGTTACTGATCATGTTTTTGCTCATCATTTTTATTCAACTCTTTTTTCAGGTGGCACATGCCATCGCATTTGGCTTTGGGATTGTTGCGGTTCTCGCAAAGATAGCGGGCAATGTAGGCCTGGTGAATCTTGAAGTTGATCAGGATAAAGAGCCTGCCCGACCCCTGCACCACAAGGGAAAGTATTACAATGGCCGTAACAAGCTTTCGGAGCAATTAGGTATTTTTTTACAAAAATAATCGAGGTGTTAAATTTTGGCAATATGCTTCGACTGCGAATGTTGCGTAATTTTACGGAAAACATCCGCCATGTTTCCACCACCCGGAGCCTATTACTATGTGGCACGCCTTGCGGCCCGCATGACTGCCGAGCATGGTCAGCTTTGGCAGAGCACTGAAGCCTTTATGCAGGAAGTGCTCGAAAAGCATCAGGACAAAATTGTCTCACACCGAAGGCAGGACATACTCGGCGGAAATTACGACATCCGGTTAACGGCTTTCGTTCAACTCACGGCCACCCTGCAGCAGGTGGATGCCGGCCCTGTTGACGGTTTCTGGGGACCTCAGACGCAATATGCCTTCGAGCTGCTGCAGCACCGCGAAAACTATGGCGACTGGCCACCGCTTTGGCGCGACTGGGTGTTGCCAAACACTAACCCGAACAACTGGCCCGACGAAAACGAAGCTGCCCTGACGGCCTTTTATGGCCCACCCTGCAACGAAGCAGCGCTGGTCAATGTCGATCTGCCTTACACCATGCGTCTGGCCTGGGACCTCAACACCAGCCTCAACCGCATCCGATGCCACAACAAGGTGGCCGATTCGGTGCGCCGTGTGCTCACTGCTGCCTTACAACACTATGGCAATCAGCAGCTTCGCGAGCTGCGCCTCGACCGCTTTGGGGGTTGCTACAATCCGCGGCGCAAGCGCGGCGGCTCGGCATGGAGCACCCATGCCTGGGGCATTGCCCTCGATTTCGATCCTGACCGCAACCAGCTCAGCTGGGGCCGAGACAGGGCAACTCTGGCACGTCCGGAATACGAGCGCTGGTGGCAGCTCTGGGAAGCCGAAGGATGGGTGAGCCTTGGCCGCAAAGCCAACTACGACTGGATGCATGTGCAGGCGGCAAGGTAAGATTTAGTCCACCTTTGTCCTTGTCCCTGCCGAGTGTGCTGAAAATGCCGGGGCATAATAACTCTGCATGCGGGCGAAACCTCCGCTGAACCAGCCGCTTTGCATCACCGTGAGGCTATATTCGAAAACATGCTTGCCGCGCGGCAGAAAATCGAAGAAGAAATCCGTTGAGGCATCGCGCGTGCTTTGATAGAATCCAAGTCCGTTGCGCCACTGATAGCCCGAGACTACGTCAACCGGCTCAAAGGCAGGGCTACGCAAATCGGTCAGGTGAATAAACTCCAGATCGCGGCTGGTTTCGAGCACCATACGTACTTTGATGTGGTCGCCGGGACGCAGGGTCTGGCTTCGCCAGGGCTCGATGATTACACCTGAAGGACCGGTGCGCTCCACCATGATTTCTCTGCTCAACTTCACTTCGTTGGTGCTGGGCCTCACCGCATCCACAGACACTTCAAAACGGCGGTACAATCCGCCCCAGACCATGCCGGCATTGGGATTGCTGATTTCTGTCTTTGCCATGGCAGGTGTAATGTCGCTGCCTGCCCACACGGTGCTGAAGTAACCTGTGCCGGCTTCAATATTGGTGGGTTTAACGGCCTTAGCTCCCACAACAACTTCGACAGCTTGTCCCGGTGAGGTCCAGTCGCTGCCATACATCAGC
>DAIOUP010000256.1:0-4058 GCA_036759465.1 Bacteroidales bacterium | reverse complement strand
GGTTGGCAGCCTCGAGCATGCGGCTTTGATTATTTTGATAAAGTATAACCTTTCCAAGCAGCGACATGCCAGCGCCTTTAGTCACTCTGCCGCGCTCAGGTAGCGGAACGCTGATGGGCAGGTCGGGTATGGCATCGTTCAGGTCGCGCTCAATCTGCTGCCACACCTGTTCGCGGGGAGCTTGTGTTACATTGTAAAATTGTGCGGGCGACAAGGGCTCCACAATCAGCGGAATGCTTCTGAACAAGCGGATGAGATCGAAATAGTAATAAGCCCTCAAAAACTTGGCTTCTGCCTTGAATCGTTTTTTGAGGTTTTCGTTCATAGGTACATTGTCGATCTTCGACAACAAGACGTTGGCACGGGCTACCCCGGCATAATTACGACCCCAGAAATCGTCCTGTGGTCCCAGCGCAGGGTCAAGCGTATAGGTGTTCCATGCCTCCCATGTGGCACGGTCGGCATAGTTTCCCCCTCCCGCCCAGCAATCATCAGAAGCAGTATTCAAATAGCCGACCTTGGAGGAGTAGTCTTTGACGACATCCCAGCCAAGAGGGTCGTAAACAGCCACCAGTCCGGCAAAAGCCTCATCGGCATTGCGGTAATAATTAGCTTCGAGGGTCGTGCCCTTTGGTTTTACTTCCAACCAATCTTTTGAGCAACCGGTTATAACGACTACCAGAATTGCCAGAATATATGTTGTCTTTTTCATGTTATTCAGATATTTAGAGTGTTACATTGATTCCAGCCATAAACGACCTTGCCTGAGGATAGAACCCACGGTCGATGCCGTAGCTCGAGCCGCCGATTTCGGGGTCGAAGCCGCTGTATTTTGTGAACGTGAGCAGGTTGTTCGATCCAGTATAAACCCTGATGCGTTGTATTCCGGCCTTACGGCTTAGTTCGCGGGGAATCGTATATCCGATTTGAACAGTTTTAATGCGCACATATGAGCCGTTGCTGAGATGGAAGGTGCTGGGATTGGCGAAGTTTTTGTTCGGGTCGCCCAGCACCAGGCGCGGGTAGATGGTAGAAGTACCTACTCCTGTCCAGCGATTCAATGCGTCGGATGTCCAGTTGGCACCAGGTACGTCGAGGCGACGCAAGCCATTGAAAATCTGATTTCCGGCTACGCCCTGGCCAAAGATCACAAGGTCGAATTGCTTGTAGGTGGCATTTGCCGTGAAACCAAATGACCAGGTTGGAGTAGGATCTCCTATAATTTTGCGGTCGGCTGCGTCAATCTTACCGTCATTGTTCATGTCGGCATACTTGAAATCGCCTGGCCGTGCATTGGGCTGAATGAGTGTTCCGTTAGGATTCTTGTATTTCTGAATCTCGCCCAGCGACTGGAATATACCCAATACTTCAAATCCGTAGAAAGCTCCGATAGGGTAGCCAACCATCAGACGCGATATTTCGTAGGTGCTGTTGTGGAAATTGGCGCCTGTTCGAAACTCAACAGTGCCCAAATCTGTAATTTCGTTCTTTAAATAAGAGGTGTTGCCTTTAAGTTCCAGATTCAGGTCCGATATCCGCTTAAACCAGCTCAATTCAAGTTCAAATCCTTTGTTGGTCATGGAGGCCACGTTTCCGGTGGGCGAACCATTGGCACCCACATAGGCCGGCAGAATTATGGGTTGCAACATACCTTTGGTACGTTTGTCATAGAGGTCAAATACCAGCCTGAAATCGTCGAGCAGCGTTGCTTCAAAGCCTATATTTGCCTGGCTTGTTTCTTCCCACTTAAGGTCAGGATTCGATGGAGCATTCGGGCTATAGCCAATAATCAGGTTATCGTAGCTGAATGTGTAATTGCGCCCGCTTCCCACTGTCGACAGGTATTGGAAGTCGCCGATCTGGTCATTACCCGTAACGCCATATGAACCTCTGATTTTTAGATAGTTGACAATTTTATTCTGAGGCCAGAAAGGCTCGTTGGTTACATTCCAACCCAGCGAGGCCGATGGGAAGTACCCAAACTTATTATTGGTACCAAATCGCGAAGAGCCATCGCGACGCAGGATGCCGGTAAACAAATACTTTCCATCATAATTATAGGTGCCTCGTGCAAAGATCGATGCGATGCGGTGGTCAGGACTTTCCCATCCTCCACCAATCTTATTGGCATCGGCTACACCGTAGTTCATCGAGGCTTCTTCGAAAGTGTTGACAGGCAAGTTCTTATAGGTGGCATTCACCCCTGATGCATTGGACACATACGCTGATGTACCGACAAGGGCGCTGAAGTCGTGTAGGCCAATCTTTCGGGCATAAGTGAGGGTATTTTCAAAGTTCCAGCTGAGGCCCATATTGCGTGCGCGGTAGTAGGAGTTGTTCGTTACCACGGTTGCTGCGTTCAGGTAGTGCACGGGAGTAAATGACTCATCACCCCAGAAAGCCAGCTTGGTGCCCAAGTCGGAACGGAACCTGAAGTATTTTGCGGGTTCAATTTCAGCATAGAGGTTGCCTACAAAGTTGTCCGACCAGCCATAGTTGCCAAGCCTTGTGGCAATGTAGGCCAAGGGATTGGTAAGCTCCTGACCTACATGTTGCGATATGCCATAAGGATTGCCATTGACATCGCGCACCACTGGTTGGTTACTGTATGGAGGGGCATTGGCGATGGTTGGGTCGGTAATAACCACAGGTGTAACAGGGTCGAGGTTGATGGCCGAGCTTAGTGGACCGCCAAATTCGCTGTTGGTGTTGAGCGAACCTTTGCTTTTGATATGGGAGTAACCAAAATTGTTGCCAAATCTTAGCCAGTTGTTAACCTTGTTTGTGGCATTGAGACGAAGATTCAATCGTTTGTAATGCGAAATATCCGTGGCTACGATACCTTCCTGATCCAGGTAACCGAATGAGAAATAATAGGTTGACCGGTCAGTACCACCGCTGATACTCAGCTCGTGGTTTTGAATCATGGCGTTGTTGTTGAAAATGACTGACTGCCAATCTGTGCCAATGCCAAGGCTTTCCGGATTTGAAAAGATCTCGGGCAAGCCGGCATTGCGCAGCGATTCATTGCGCAGCTTGGCGTAATCGGTTGCATTGAGCAGATCAAGTTTTTTGGCAGGGGACTGTGTGCCGAGGTAAGAGTGATATTCGATTTTCATATCCCCTGGACTTCCCTTTCTGGTGGTAACGATGATTACGCCATTAGCTGCCCGTGCTCCATAGATGGCAGCTGAAGCAGCATCTTTAAGTACCTCAACCGACTCGATATCCGCAGCATTTAAATAATCAAGACCGCCAACATCAACGGGCACGCCATCTACTATATAAAGCGGATCGCTGTTGTTGATCGTTGTCGTTCCGCGCACTCTCACCGTTGCCCCTGCTCCGGGTTGACCAGAAGAAGCAGCAATTGTTAGTCCCGATGTACGGCCCTGGAGCGCTTGTTCAAGTCGTGTGACGGGCATGTTTTGAATGTCCTTGGCTCGTACGCCTGAAATTGCACCTGTCACTACACTTTTTTGCTGGACGCCATAACCAATAACCACCAGCTCGTCGAGCATAAGCGATTCGGGTTCAAGTTGCCAATTGATTGTCAATGATTGCCCTTTGGCAGCAACAACGCGCTGAGAGGCGTTTTTATAGCCAACAAAGCTTGCGGAAATGGTTACTGTCCCGGCAGAAATCTCCAACTTATATTTGCCGTCGATGTCTGTAACCGTGCCTAAAGTGGTGCCCTGAACATAGACGCTTGCTCCGGGCAGAGCCTCGCCTGTCGATTTGTCGCGCACCGTGCCTG
Source organism: Bacteroidales bacterium (assembly GCA_036759465.1). GTDB lineage: Bacteria > Bacteroidota > Bacteroidia > Bacteroidales > F082 > JALNZU01. Next base: position 301 of record DAIOUP010000256.1, on the reverse strand, counting down.
TTATGGTTTGCGCCATAAGGCCTACACCAAGCTTAACAAGCATAAAAATGAGTAGGTAGTTTTTCATCATATGGGTTTTGGTTTGGATAAGCCTAAATTGTCACGCACCGAAATCGGTTGCGAAAGCTGTGACAACGTTACTACCAAAACAAAACGGGAGGCAAGTATTTACTTACATCATGGTTACAACCTGGGCGGTGATCAGATACATCAAAATCACTACATCAATTTGTTAAAAGATTGAAAAACAATTATTAAGAAATTAATACTCGGTTGAAATGTTGTTCACCGCTGTAGATAG
>DAIOUP010000255.1:0-4064 GCA_036759465.1 Bacteroidales bacterium | reverse complement strand
GTATTTACGCAGAATTCGGCAAAATCATCGTCATCTCGGTTGGCTTTCACAATGGCAATGAATTTCGTGTGAAATCCTTTTATGGAGAGGACGAAAAACTGCTGCTTGAGGACTTCGCCGCCATGCTCAACAGGCATTACGACGAGCCTGACGACCTGCTTTGCGCACACAACGGCAAGGAGTTCGACTTTCCATATATTTCGCGGAGAATGCTCATCAACGGCATTGAGATACCCGGCATTCTGCGCATAGCCGGCCGAAAACCCTGGGAAGTCCGGCATCTCGACACCATGGATCTTTGGAAATTCGGCGATTATAAAAGCTACACCTCACTCGAATTACTAACCGCCGTTTTTAACATTCCCACTCCGAAGGACGATATCGACGGCAGTATGGTGGGCAGTATTTTCTGGCAGGAGAGAAATCTGGAACGCATCCGCGCCTATTGTCAGAAAGATGTGGTGGCTGTTGCGCAATTGTTGCGTCGCTACATGAACCTGCCCCTTTTGCGCGAAGACCAGATTGTGTTGGCCGTATAAATCTAAAACAGCTCAAGCAGTCAACAAACAAAAATTCCATAAAACTTACCATGGCCAAACACCGGCTTTCGAAGTCAACCTATATCCGCAGTCTGCAGTGTCAGAAGTCGCTCTACCTGCATACCAAAAGACCTTTTTTGCGTGATAAAATAAGTGCCGAGCAATTGGCCAAATTTCGTCGGGGCACCGATGTAGGCGTATTGGCAAGGGAACTGTTTCCGGGTGGCATTGATATGACACCCAAATCGCCATCGGCTTATACAACCAAGCGAGAAGAGACGCTTAAGTTGGTTAACGATCCGAATATTAATGTCTTATATGAGGCGGTTTTCGAATACGACGAGGTGTTGATCATGCTTGATATCCTTGTCCGCGATGGCAACGGATGGAAAGCCGTAGAAGTGAAAAGTTCGCGCAAACTCAGCAGCACGTATTACAGTGATGCAGCATTGCAGTACTACGTTTTAAAAGGCAATGGACTTAACATCAAAAGCTTTCAGCTTATTCATATCAACGAAGACTACGTTTTCGACGGAACGCTCCGGCTTGAGGAGCTTTTCACATTGGTGGAGGTAATGCCCGAACTGGAGCAAATGCTTCCCCCGACAGCCACCTCAATTGCTACAGCCAAGCAGACGCTCGACCTGGACAAATCGCCTGACATTCCTCCAGGCCTGCACTGCTTCACGCCCTATCCCTGCGACTTTCTGGGGCACTGCTGGAAAAATATTCCAACAGGCAACTTACTGCAAATGAGAAGTCTGAACCCTGAAATCTCATCCGCGTTTTTTACGCAAGGCCGCTATCTGCCCGAAGATATTACCAACGATCACATATACAATAGTATCGATCCGGTGGAACTGCTGGCCTTTAAAGAACACAGACTTACTACCTCCGCCGATCAGCCAGGAAACTTGCTCAAGATTCTAAATCAATGCGATAACCTATTATTTATCAAACTATTAACACTTCAACCGGCAGTTCCTTTTATCAAAGGCTTCAGGCCTTATCAAGCTGTTCCGCTTGCCATGAGCTGGAGCAACGGAACCAAAGGTAGCCGCGTTTTCGAACCTGACGCTCAAGGCGTGGAACAGTCCAAATCATTAATTTATGACCTGATTAAAACCAACAATCTCATCATAACAGACGACGAGGATACCCTTTTATCCTTCCTTTCTGCCAACCCGGAAACCTCTCACCAATCACCATTCACCATTCACCACTCACCAATCCTCGGAATCCGTCAGTTGGTTCAATCCGCCCCGCTCTACCACCCTGGTTTCGGTCGTGATTTCACCTTTGAAAATATCGTCAGGACGCTCACAGGAAAATCAATCAGCAGCGAGCACTGGCTCAGGCACGACCTTCAGACAGCCGAAACAGTAGCCCAAAGGCTCAAGGTAATGGCAAAGCTTGAGCAATACCCTGAAGTCCTGGGCATTATCATCGGAAAAATCAAATTCTTGTTTCTGCCTATATAATCATTTGATATACAGCGTTTTGTAAAAGATATCAACAAACTGTTCACCGCCCGGACAAAGCGTCTTAACTTTGGGGCATGGAGAAAAATACGCGCCGCACCCGTCCTGTCGTTCCTCAAAATGAATCTGACAAAGTCCGTGAATTGCTCATGTCGCACGGACGCATTCCGCCCCAGGCTACTGATCTCGAAGAAGTGGTGCTGGGTGCCATGATGCTCGAAAAAGAAGCCGTAAACACCGTCATCGACATTCTTCGTCCGGAGGTGTTTTACAAAGACGCTCATCAACGCATCTATGCAGCCATCAAAAGCCTATTCGGGAAAGCCGAAGCTATTGATATTCTCACCGTTACCAACGAACTGCGGTTGAGTGGCGAACTAGAGATGGTAGGCGGACCATATTTTATCTCGCAGCTCACAAACAGGGTTGTTTCGGCTGCCAACATTGAGTTTCATGCGCGAATTCTCATCCAGAAATTCATCCAGAGGGAACTCATCCGCATCAGCAGCGAAATCATCCACGACGCTTACGAAGATACCACCGATGTGTTTGACCTGCTTGATAAATCGGAATCGAATCTCTTCAGCGTAAGCGAGTTAAACATACGCCGTCAGCCCACTACCATGCCCGAACTGGTGCAGGTAGCCATCAAGGAAATTGAAGCAGCGCGAAAACATGACGCTACCCTTAGGGGCGTTCCCTCAGGCTATTCCGAACTCGACCGTATCACTCAGGGATGGCAAAAGAGCGACCTCATTATCCTCGCCGCTCGTCCAAGTATGGGTAAAACAGCCTTTGCTCTCAACCTGGCGCGTAATGCCGCAGTTACCTACCGACGTCCGGTAGCCTTTTTTTCGCTCGAAATGTCGTCGGTGCAGCTGGTCACACGTCTCATCTCTACCGAGGCCTCCATCCCGGCCGATAAGCTTCGCTCCGGCAAGCTCGAACAACACGAGTGGACACAACTTGTCACCAAAATATCTCCGCTGATCGAAGCCAAAATCATTATCGACGACACCCCCCAGATGTCGATTTTTGAGCTTCGGGCCAAGTGCAGGAGAATGAAGCAACAGTTTGATATTCAGATGGTCTATATTGATTATCTGCAGTTGATGACTACCGGAGGCGAAAACCGCGGCAACCGCGAACAGGAAATTGCAAATATTTCTCGTTCGCTCAAGAGTTTGGCCAAGGAGCTCGACATCCCCGTTCTGGCCCTGTCGCAGCTCAGCCGTAGCGTAGAAAACCGACCGGGCTCAAAAAAACCCATCCTCTCCGACCTTCGCGAATCGGGCTCCATTGAGCAGGACGCCGACCTTGTAATTTTCATCTACCGCCCCGAATACTATGGCCTTGCAGGCGACAACGAAACACCGGATACCAAAGGGCTGGCCGTCATCAATATCGCAAAACACCGTAATGGTAAGCTGGGCGACGTAAACCTGCGTTTTGTCAATCATTATGCCCGTTTCGAAGACCCCGACAGCGCCTTTACCTACGACAATCCTCCCGGTCTTAAACCAAATGCCGATTTTGGCGGCAGCGGTACCGTCATCAAACCCTCGCGTATGAATGATGATTTTGATCAGGATACCACTTATGACGATAACCCCTTTTAAACCAATACAATGAAAAAAAGAAACCTATTATTTCTGCTTCTCCTTCTACCCTTTGTCAGCCTGGCCGGTAAGGATATCATACTGGCCTACAAGCTTGAAAAAGGACAAAAATTCACACTGCAGATCAACAACAGGCAAAACATCATCATGAGCATGATGGGCCAGAGCATGACGCTTACTCAAAACGCCAACCTCACCCAGCTGGTAACCGTGGCCGACAAAAATGCGGAAGGCTATACCCTCGAGCTGAAATACGACCAGATCGTATTCAAGCAAAACGCCATGGGCATGGAGCTTCAGTACGACTCCAAAAACCCCGACAACAGCAATCCCATGGTGGCCCAGCTCTCCGAAACTTTCAAAAAATCGCTCGAAAACACCATCACGGCCGTGATCGACAACCGCGGCATGCCTGTGAGCAACAA
>DAIOUP010000254.1:0-4087 GCA_036759465.1 Bacteroidales bacterium | reverse complement strand
GGTTCATCAGCTCCAGCGTTGAGTAACGAAAGTTAGCCAGATAAGAGGCTTTCTGACCATTACCGACACTAAACAAGGGACCTTCTGCGCCCAGTTCAAAGCCATTGAAACCTATTTGCCCCAAAAACTCATTTTTAGCCGGATTGCCACTGCGCAGATTGAGGTCGAACACCCCTGCAAGGGCGTTTCCGTATTCAGCCGGAAAGGCTCCGGTCAGAAAATCGCTGTTCATTAGCAGGTTGTTGTTGACCATACTCACCGGACCACCGGTTGTACCAAGTGAACCGAAGTGGTTAGGGTTTGGAATTTCGATGCCCTCCATGCGCCACATCACACCAGATGGCGAATTGCCACGGATAATGATGTCGTTGCGAGAGTCGTTCTGCGTCATCACCCCTGCATAATTGGCCACCATACGGGCAGGATCGCCCAAACTTCCTGCAAAGCGCTCTGTTTCTTCAACTGTGAAAGCACGTGCGCTTACCATAGCCATATCGTTGATTGTTTGTTCCTTGGGCTTTGCCGAACGCACTGTAATCTCGCTCAGATTAACAGGCATTTCGTCGAGCAGCACTTCGATGTACACTTCTTTACCACCGGTAACTAAAAGGTTGGTTACCCGGCGCGGAGCAAAGCCAATGTAACTTACTTCGATGGACTGCCTTCCGACGGGCACTGCCGGAAGCAAAAACATGCCGTTGATGTCGGTGGTGGTTGCCGGCCCTAAACTGCCCGACAAACGCACATGGGCACCAGGAAGTGGTTGTGTTGTTATGGCATCGAGCACTTTTCCACGAATGTTCTGATATACTTCGGGGGATTCGCCAGCAAAAAGCCGGATGCCTAGGAATATCAAGGAAAACAAAATAGTGATTTGGGTTTTCATAGTTCAGGTTAAATTGGTACGCCAAAATTATCCTGCCGCAGATGCATGGCAAAACCAAAACCGACGAATGAGGAATTTGACTGACGAATGAAGAACACCGGTTGATGAACAAGTAAAGGCTAAAAAAAAGCCGGATTGCTGTGTGCTATCCGGCCTTTCAAAAAGTTTTGTCTTTGATTACTGTGGTATCTGATAAATCACCGCATTGTTCCTGTATCCCGGCAGATTCTTAAACCAGTCGGGGAATTGCACGCCACCGCTCATGGCCCAGGCTGCAAATTTGAGATGTGCACCTAGGATATCCTGTTTTTCAACGGGATAAGCAAAGCTTTCGTAGATATTTATTGCCCAGGGCAGATTTTTGTCGGTAACATACCAGCGGTTAGCTGAAGGGTTGCTGTTGTCTTCCCACTGTCCGAACAGGCTCATGTCAACAATGTCGGTTGGTGAGTAGTATGGCAGGTGAACTTCATGTCCGCGTACCCTGTTCACAATGATAAAGGGGTTGAAGTTTCCGATATTCAGGTCATTAACCGAAATTTCGTTGGGTTTGAAATTGATGGTAAGAACAAAAGTCTTAGGTGTTACATAAGGCGCTCCTGGTGTAGTGTTTACGCCGATACCCATGCCTGGATGCTGCATCTGTGTAAAGGTATTATCGAATACGATGATCGTGGCCTTATCCTGACCTTCCTCCAGTCCCCTGCTGTTGAGCTGTATAAATCCTTCGGTAAGCCTCGACCCGCTCACAGTCAACCTGGATGGATTCACCGAGGCTGGCAGTTGGAAACCAAAACCATTCTCCAGTGATGCCCCGAAGGCTTTAATTGTAAATGTTCCCGTGGCGCTTACTACATGGTTGGTTAAGTCGCCCTGTATTTCGAACTGATAATCAAGCACAAGGTCGTTGAAGTCGTAGTCGCCTTTGCCGGGCCACAAGTCTTCGAAGGCCAATGTGCCAGGTCCGGTTGCCGGGAAGAGGTTCGTTAGTGGTTCAATAATATTTATGGTGAGCTAGGCCTGTGCGGGCAGATTGTTCATATCCCTGATTGAATACTGCGTAACTATTGTACCAGTGAAGCCTGCTACAGGAACAAACGACATTGTCCCGGTTGCAGCATCAATGGTGATGGTGCCTTGTGCAGCGGGGTCAGGAGCTGTTCCGGCCACAAGCTGAACGCTGTTGGGATTGATGGGTGCATCGCCGGCAATGTCGTTGGCCAGCACATTAATATCGAGCGGCTGGTTTTTAATACCTGTTGCAATATCATCATTGGCCGTTGGCCCGTTCAGGGGCACAACATGCACTTCGACCGTAGCTGAATTGTTAAGCGGGAATGGATCTGTTTCGGCAGCCGTGGCAGTAGCAGTGTTGTCGTAATTACCGGCAGGAAGTACCTTGGCAGTGATGGTCATAGAAAACATAATTCCTGGCGACATGACTGGCAAAGTCCAATACGGCGCATTCCAGCTGCCGTGTGGCACATTAACCGAAACCAGCTGGTATCCGCTGGGCAACTGATCCTCAACCACAACATTTTTAGCTTGAATATTTCCCAAATTGTAAACCTTGATTGTAAATACCACATTGGCACCAACAATGGGGTTAGTGTTGTTTGCCGTCTTTTCAACTTTAAGATCAATGGCATTGATTGCAATTATCTGTACAGACTTATAGTTGTTTGTTGTGTTATGATCGAGGTTGTCGCAAAAAATATCAGAGGAAATAACTAAGTTTCCACCCTGATTGACTTTTAATAGGAGAGAAAGCGTCACTACATCCCCGGTGGCTATGTTGCCAATTAGCCAATATCCGGGTGGGCTCAAAAAGTTTCCGCCACTGGCAGTGAAAGAAAGAATCTGCAAGCCAGGGTGTAACGAAACAGGGCCGCGCGTAGCCAGGGCTGTATGTGGGCCATTGTTGGTAACACGAACTGTACAACTTATTTCGGAGCCAACTATTGGTGTAGTATTCGAAACTTCAATCTGAACCTCGAGATCGCTGGTCTGACGTGGTGTTACAGTAGCCGCTGAACTATTATTGGCCATATTGAGGTCGGGCTGGTCACCGGAAATGGTGGCTGTGTTGGTGTAACTGCCTGTGGTAAGCACCATAGCTGTTAGCTGCAAGGTACGCAAAACGCCATTGGGAAGGCTGCCGATATTCCAGTTTGGCGCTTCCCATGTTCCGGTGCTTGTTGATGCATTAACAAGTGTATAACCATCGGGCAGCAGGTCTGTAACCACCACACCTGTGGCTGTGCCCTGCGATGCATTCCATGCGTTTATGGTGAATGTAACAACCTGATTATAATATGGATTGTCAACGTTAACAGTTTTCTGAACAGCCAGGTCGTAGGCTGCGGTGGGTTGAAGTATGACAGTTACAGAGTTGTTGGAGGAATTAGGGTCATGGGGTTGCTGGCCTGCGTTACCAATGAGCTGATAAGGAGCTGATGATGTAACTTTCAATACCAAACTCAACGAGGTAGTTTGGTTCGCTCCCAGATTGCCAACGGACCAGTTAGAGCCACTAAATGTTCCCATCTGAGGGGTAGCCTGAACAAACTGAAATCCAGGGGAAATCGAAAAAGAAACATAGGACTGAGTGGATGCTGAGGGCCCGTTGTTTGTAAGCTGAACGTCCATGGTAACATTCTCGCCATACAGCGGGTTAATGTTCGAAGGTGTTATGGCCAGGGCCAAATCAGAAATCTGAGGATAAATGGTCACCGTAGCCGTGTTGTTGGCCGTATTGGGATCGGTTAACTCGCTCGAAACCGTAGCCGAGTTCACATAGTTTCCTGTAGGCAGCACCCTTGCAACAAGGGTAAGGGTAGCCGTTTGCCCGGGATTGAGTTGCCATCCGCTAATATTCCAGTTGCTGGGCGAAAATCCTCCGTGGGTAACCGTATGACTGTAATATTGCAAGCCCGAAGGCAGAAAATCGGTAACATTGATATTGGCCGGTACCCCAGGACCGTTGTTTTTAACCTGAATAATGTATGTAACAAGCTGATTTACCTGAGGATACTGATTATCAACAACCTTGGTAATCTGCAGGTCGGCTGCGGCCTGCACATCCGGAGTTGCCGATGACTGATTGTTGGCTGTAACGAAATCGGTATAATAATTACCTGTTGGCGACAGGCTTGCCGTGTTGGTATAGCTCGGGCTACTCTTTACCCGCACATACACTAT
>DAIOUP010000253.1:0-4097 GCA_036759465.1 Bacteroidales bacterium | reverse complement strand
ACTTTATAACGCTCGCAGGCCAGGCGCATGCCAGCATACAGCTCTTCGAGCGCCTCCACCGAAAAACGGTTGGAAACCGCCAAACCAACAACAATTTGCGTGGCCTTGCCATTCATCGCTGCTATGTCGCTCACATTCACCGCTATGGCTTTATAACCAAGATGCCTGAGCGGTGTGTAGGTAAGATCGAAATGAACGCCCTCCACCAAAAGATCGACCGATAGTAGAATACGCTGCTCTTCAAAGCCGATCACGGCTGCATCGTCGCCCACCGCTCTCAGGGTCGACTGGTTAAATACCGGCAAACCGCTCGTTAGACGTTCGATGAGGCCAAATTCGCCAAGGCTTGATATTTCGGTTCGCGGCACGTCGAGACCAGTTGTCATAATGCTTTGATTGATAATTAAAAATGCAGGCTTTTCAGCCTGCAAAGTTACGTTTTTGTCGCCCTTGAAACCTAGCCTACCTCTAGTCGGGAATTCGGTAGTAGGTCTTGGACACAATTTTCCAGCCTTCTTCAAACTTGTATAAAGCCATGTAGTCGGTAAAGGTGTGTTTTCCGTCGCGGAATAGCTCCACCCTTGCCATGGCGGCATTACCAGCCACGTCAACCAGAGGAATTTCGGCAGTGGTCACAGCTGTTGGCTTCTGCCCACTTTCAATAAATTTGTTGATGTTCTCAATCCAGGAGTAAATGGGAAATTTAACAAGGAGGTTGTTGTTGATGCTCAGCATTTCGAAACCCGGATGAAATCCTTTTTCGATGTTTTCGGTTTGTTGCCGGTTGTGAATACCCTGCACATACGACTGCATAATTACCTGCCGAATAGCGTCCTCGTCGGATTGCTGAGCATTGACGGTAATACTAATCAGGGTGAGGATGAAAATTAGTGTTCTTGGCATAATGTGTTGTTTTATAATAACTTGACTTTTGTTTAATTATTGATATTTGATGGCTTCTACCGGGTTGAGTTTTGAGGCTCTGGCAGATTGAAACACAACACTCAGAAAAGCCACTGCCCAGGTGAGCACTGTAGCCAACAGAAATTCGTTCAAACTGAGGTGAATGTGATAAGCAAACCCTTCGAGCCAACGGTTCATCATCCACCAGGCAAGAGGCCAGGCAATGAGAGCCGCAAAAAGCACCCAACGTGTAAATTCGAGCAGGAGCATTCGCACTACATAGGTGTCGCTGGCCCCGAGTATTTTTCGGATTCCCAACTCCCTGGTGCGACTTTCGATGGTATGGGTAGCGAGGCCGAAAAGCCCGAGTGTTGCAATTATTAAGGCCAAAGCACTGAAAGTGGTATAGATTGTACTCGTCGTTTCTTCGTTTGAATAAAAATTGCCTATTTGACTGTCGAGCATTGTAAACTCAAATGGCTGGCCCGTTTCCATTCCATCCCAAAGGCGTCGTGCCTGCTCGAGCACATATGGCATTTGGCCCCTCTCGACGTTTACAGCCATTCGGTTCATCCAATAGTTTGTGCGAAGTAAAATACCTATAGGCTTTACGGTTTTGTGAAGCGACTCAAAATGAAAATCTTCAACAACACCTATTATGCGAAATACATTAGGTTTTGGCCCATGCGTAACAACTTTTGCATTCCGCCAGTCGTCAATCCGCAGCTGACGCAGGGCAGCCATGTTCACCACAATGGCAGTGGAGTCGGAAGACTCCTCTGCACTGAACCACCTGCCATGGGCAATTCTTAGCTTTAGTGCCTCAGCCAGATGATAGTCGGCCATCATGAGCGCCATCAGGTTTACCTGATCTACAGGCCTTCCTTCAACGCCTACACTATTGGTTGAAAGCTCATCACCGGGCAGGTTGAGTGCATAACCTGCCTGCCGCACACCATCAACTTTCATCACTTTGTCCCTGTAGGCATCAAGATTTTGGCCAAGACCATGTACCCTTTTAACGACCAACACATCGTGCAGCTGAAATCCCATATCCTTATTGCGGATAAACTCGATCTGCCTATAAACAACAAAGGTTGAAATGATCAATACTATGGCAGATGTAAACTGAAAAACAACTAGCAAACGCCGTAATCCCGCCTTCCCGCTTCGCGGAAGCAGCTGGCCTTTGAGCACCTGAGCCGGTTCGAATGCCGAAAGGTAAACCGAAGGATAAAAACCGGCGGTAACAGTGCAAAGCACAACCATAATCAGGATAAGTAACGGGAAATATCCTTTAAACATCATTGCAACATTGAGCTGTTTGGCTGAAACGGCATTGAACCAAGGCATAGCCAGCTCCACCATCAACAGCGCCAGAGCCAAAGCAATCAAAACATAAAGCAGGGTTTCGAACAGAAACTGTAAAACCAGTTCGGTGCGATAAGAACCTAAAACCTTGCGCATGCCCACCTCGCGGGAGCGCGCAGCGGCTTTCGCTGTTGAGAGATTCATAAAATTGATGCAGGCCAGCAAAAGTATGATTACCGCTATGGCCGAAAAAAGCCACACGCGCGTTATGTTGCCGTTGGGCGCCAGTTCGCCGTCGAGGTTGGAATGCAGATGAATCTCGGTAAGTTTCTGTAGCTCATAACGATAATCCTGACCTGATGCTTTGAATTGATCGATATCCAGTCCCAGACTTCGTTGTATCTCATCTTCGATATGCCTCATCAAAAACGACTGAAGGCTATCGTTCACGGGTTCGATAGATTGATTTGGTTTTAATTTGAAGTATGTCAACGAACCCTGCATCAGCCAGCTGGTCTCGCTGTGATAGGGAATACTTACAAACGAAGCCACCATATTGAAATGCATATGGCTGTTTCTTGGCACATCGGCCATAATTCCTGTTACGGTATAATGATGCATCTCGTTCTCTACCAGCACCTTGCCCATCGGGTTTTCGTTGCCAAACCATCGCCGCGCGGCCGATTGCGTAAGCACAATAGTTTTTGGTTTTGAGAGTGCGGTTCGGGGGTCGCCCTCGAGCATACGGAAGCTAAAAACATCGAAAAACGAGGAATCGGCATAGGCAAAATGGTCTTCAATCAGGCTTTCGCCACCTTCCAGACGCCGCAAGCTGTGTTGCGGACGAATGATGAGTCTTGTGGCATAGCCAATTTGCGGAAATTCCTCGAGTAAGGCGTTCGGCAGGGGCGCAGGCGTGTAAACAGTCTTGAAATTGAGTTTTTCGAATTTACCCAATACTGTTACCCTGTAGATACTGTCGCTGCCCTTGTGAAAACGGTCGTAGCTCAGCTCGTCACTCACCCAGAGCATGATGATCAGGCACGAAGCTAGCCCAATGGCGAGGCCAAAAATATTGATCAGGGTGAATACCTTACGCCTGAGCATCAGGCGGTTGCCTATCATGAGAAAGTGCTTCAGCATAACCGACACCGTTTTAAAGCCATGACCCTATTTTCTCTTTTCATAGCGGAATTTCATTTCGGCTCAGGCCGGCACTTTGCGAAAATGTTCGTTGATGACCTTGCCGTCGAACAGCCTGACCAAGCGCCGGGCATAATCGGCATCACGCTGCGAGTGGGTAACCATAACAATGGTAGTTCCCTTGGTATTGAGCTCTTCGAGAAGGCTCATCACCTCTTCTCCGCTCACCGAGTCGAGGTTTCCGGTAGGTTCGTCGGCCAGCAGAAGCATCGGATTACCAACCATTGCTCTTGCAACAGCTACACGTTGCTGCTGACCACCCGAAAGCTGTTGTGGAAAAAGCCCGTGCTTGTATGCAATTCCCAACTGACCCAGCACCTGCATAACGCGCTCCTTGCGCATCTTGGCCGGCACACCCTGATAAACCAATGGCAGTTCCACATTCTCAAAAATGGTAAGCTCGTCAATCAGGTTGAAATTTTGAAAAACAAAGCCTATACTATGTTTTCTTATTGCCGCCCGATGTCGTTCAGAAAGCGGTGTAACATCCTGTCCCTGAAATATGTATGTGCCTTGCGTAGGATTATCCAGCAGCCCGAGTATGTTGAGCAATGTGGTTTTTCCACAGCCGGAGGGCCCCATGATGGCCACAAACTCACCTTTCTCAATGCTGAGGCTCACTCCATTCAGCGCTGTCGTTTCCACCTCGCCGGCACTGAACACCCTGCTGATATCTATGG
>DAIOUP010000252.1:0-4098 GCA_036759465.1 Bacteroidales bacterium | reverse complement strand
TTATTCGCTGCCAGAGGTAATGTAAAGAAGGATGTTTTTGGCACCTGCAATATTTGAGTCGTTGAGCAGGGGAGAGCGCATGGCTTCTTCGATGGCTTTGATGGCGCGGTTTTCGCCTTCGGCGCGGGCCGAACCCATGATGGCTTTACCGCTGTTCTTCATAACGGTTTTAACGTCCTCGAAGTCAACGTTGATGTAGCCGGTAACGGTGATGATTTCGGCAATACTCTTGGAGGCAATGGTGAGCACGTCGTCAGCCTTTTTGAAGGCATCGGTAAGTTTCATATCTCCGTATTCCTCGCGGAGTTTGTCGTTGCTTATGATAAGCAGCGTGTCAACGTATTTGCGAAGCTCATCAATTCCTTCCAGAGCCTGTTGGCGGCGTTTGCGCCCTTCGAAGCTGAAAGGTAGGGTAACAATGCCCACGGTAAGAATGTCGAGCTCATTGGCCACGGAGGCTACTACAGGAGCGGCGCCCGTGCCGGTGCCTCCGCCCATTCCTGCGGTGATAAAGAGCATCTTGGTGTGCGGCTCGAGCAGGTCGCGTATTTCCGACATGGTTTCGAGGGCCGCCTCCCTGCCTACCGAAGGGATATTGCCTGCGCCCAGCTGACGTTTTCCGAGATGGATTTTATTGGGCACAGGACTTACATCAAGTGCCTGAGCATCAGTGTTGCACAGCACAAAGTCGACGCCTTTGATACCTTGGCGGTACATATGCGTTACGGCATTGCTTCCGCCACCGCCTACACCGATTACTTTTATGATGTTTGACTGCTCCTTGGGATGCTCGAATTTCAACATTTCTGGCATGATTTCGCGATTTAAAGTTAGTTTCTTGGTTGACTAGGTATTGTTTTTCGCAATAATGATTTGCTAACAGATTGCGGTTAATAACTATGTTTATTCCTGTGCTTCGCGCTCGAATAACCGGATGATTTTTTCGAGGTAGGAATCGCGCCGTTGCGGTGCAGGCTTTGGTTCTTCCTCAGTTACCGTTGGTTTATCTTCCTGCATTTTCCGCTTGGGGGCTGTTATGTTTTTCATTTCCTCTTCATAATCATAGCGTTTTATGCCTTCGATAACCAGACCGATACCAGTGGAATACATTGGACTGGCCAGCTCTTCGGCTATGGTCGATGCAAGGTGTTCGTTGGGATAACCAATCTTTACTTCCATCCCGGTGATGAAAGAAGCGAGCTGATCGATATGCTTAAGTTGTGCACCGCCACCGGTGAGTACGATGCCGGCAATGAGTTTTCTTTCCAGACCGGAGTTCTTGATTTCGTAATACACATGCTCAAAAATCTCCTCCATTCGTGCCTGTATGATGGAGGCCAGATTGCGGAAAGATATTTCGCGAGGCTGACGACCCCTGATACCCGGTATGGAGACAACCTCGTCGTCGCGGGTGAAGCTGGCCATGGCCGAGCCGAATTTGACTTTTACTTCTTCAGCATGTCGCTTGATGATGGAGCAGCCTTCGCGGATATCCTCAGTGATGATGTCGCCGCCAAAAGGAATTACTGCCGTATGGCGAATAATGTTGTCGTGGAATATGGCGATATCGGTGGTGCCACCGCCGATATCAACCAGCACAACTCCGGCTTCCTTTTCTTCCTGACTAAGCACGGCCTCGGCCGATGCAATAGGCTCGAGCACCAGATCAGCCATGTGCAGCCCGGCACGCTCAACGCATTTAAGAATGTTTTTGGCAGCGGCGGTTTGTCCGATAATCACGTGAAAATTGGCTTCTAATTTGCTTCCGGTCATGCCCACAGGCTGCTTTATGCCCTGTTCGCCGTCGACAATAAATTCCTGAGGGATAACATCGATAATCTCCTCGCCGGCAGCCATATTAAGGCGATACATATCGTTGATGAGCTTGTCCACCTCGGCCCGGCTGATATCGTCCTCCGGTTTTTCGCGAATAAGGCTGCCCTTGTGCTGAAGGCTCTTTATGTGCTGACCGGCAATGCCCACAATCACATTGCGGATGTTGACTCTGGAACGTTGAGAGGCTTCTTCGACGGCATGGCTGATAGAGCGCACGGTATCCTCAATATTCGATACCATGCCCCGCTTGACACCAAGCGACTCGGTCTTGCCATGGCCGAGTATTTCGATCTTGCCGTACTCATTGCGCCTACCCACGATGCAGGCAATTTTAGTAGTTCCGATGTCGAGGCCGACGATAATTTCTGATGCTTTCATATACTGTCCCTTTTTATTGTGCATACTATCTGGTTTTCAAAACTTGCGTTGATACGGGCATAGCGGCCAAACTCCTCCGTTGTGCTTTTTGCCTTGTAAAAAGCGGCAATATTGGCCAGTTTCCTTTCCAGGTTGGTAGAGTGGCCCAGCACAATACCCGCCCTGCCCAGTACCGGGATTAATTCAATCTGCTGTTGCTCATCAACATAAATATGATCGATGAGCAGACGGGTAAATTCATCTTTATTGATCAGCTGAGCCAGTTGGAGTATGGTGCCGTAGGTTTTATTGTGGAGGGTATCCGTTGCCAGTGCGATCTGAGAATCGGGGAGCTTTACCGGTATTTGTATGTAACCCACTGCCGGAAGAAGCCGGAAAAGACGCTCGGGCATATCAGGAAAAATAACGCCTGCCGAATCCAGATAATACCATTGACCGCTAATGTCGATTACCCGCATTAAAGGAACTCTTTCCGAAAACCGGATCACAAGCACCCGATCGAGCGTGGTATAGGCTTGTGCGCTGCTGATATAGGGGTTTTTCAAAAGAGTAGCTTCTATAATTCTGTTGTTCAGCGTATTAAGGCTTAATACCACCGGGCTTTGATTGCGTATTTCCCTGATGATGTCGTCGGCCGGCACAAAATCGGCAAGGTGTTTAGTGAGTGGTTTTACCTCGATTTGCCTCACAGGACGCTGATAATGAACCGACCGTGCAAAGCCCAACAACAACAGAATACCGGCAGCAGTAGCAATCCAGACGAGGTAGGTTAATATTTTCAATATCAGTCGTTTCATCCTTCGAACATGGTTTTCAGGGGTGCTACCATCCTGTCGATGTCGCCGGCGCCGAGGGTCATCAGAACATCTGTTGGGTGGGTTTTAACAAAATCGATGGCCTCATCCATGCTCAGCAACATTTTGTCCTTAAGCGCCACTTTTTCGAGCAGTTTTGCTGAGCTAATGCCATCGATGGGAAGCTCACGTGCAGGGTAAATGTCGAGAAGAATCAAGCGGTCGAGCAGGGCAAGGCTTTTTGCAAAACCGTCCATAAAATCGCGCGTCCGGCTGTAGAGATGCGGCTGGAAGATGCCGGTCAGGTGCTTTCCGGGTCTCAGGTTGCGTGCAGTGGTGATGGCCGCCCTCAGTTCTTCGGGATGATGGGCGTAATCGTCGATGTAGATAAAGTTGGGCCGCCTGACAATGATGTCGAAGCGCCTCCAAACACCTTTGTATGATGGCAAAGCTTCTGCGCTGGCTAAGGGCTCAACTCCAGCTGCATAGCAAGTAGCAGCAGCTGCAAGCGCATTTAGCACATTGTGGTGACCTGGTACGCCGATGTGCGTAGTATAGATTCCGTCCGGGGTTTGCATCGAGAATTCGAAGCAGTCGTTTTCCACCCGAATGTCATGAGCCGAAAAATCAGCTTCATTTTCAAGCGCAAATGTCAGCGTATCGGTTTTGGTTGCTTCAAGGGGAAGTCCAAGCCGGTGAATGAGTTTTCCCTCATGCTTTGTTTTGGCAGCAAAGCTCCGGTAGGTGTCTTCCATAGCATCCCGACTGCCGTAAATATCAAGGTGGTCGGGGTCCATAGAGGTAACAACCGAAATTTGCGGATGAAGATGAAGAAAGCTGCGGTCGTATTCATCGGCCTCTACCACGAGCCATTCGCTGGACGGATTCAAAACCAGATTGCTTCCGAAATTGTTAGCTATACCGCCAATGAATGCGGTGAATGAAACGCCTGCTTCTTTAAGAATGTGCGCAATCATCGACGAAACGGTGGTCTTGCCGTGGGTGCCGGCCACGGCAATGGTCGGCATAGTCCTGCTGATGGCGCCAAGCACCTCGGCACGCTTCATCATAGGCATTCCGGAGGTTGAAA
>DAIOUP010000251.1:0-4151 GCA_036759465.1 Bacteroidales bacterium | reverse complement strand
CCGCCAGGCTTCGGCACAGTGCAAGATAGTGTGCGGCACGCTCTTTTCCCGACTTTTTAACCTTCTCGTCCAGATGCAGCTGAAGCTCTTCGGCTTTTGTATTGGCTTTGGCAATCATGTCGGCCATATTTACCGTTGCAGCCTTACCATTAGACTGATTCTCGAGTGCCACTTGCATTTCCCTGATGCTGCCCTGAAGTGCGTCAACGCGCGTTACCTGAGTTTCGTCAAAAGCCGTAAAAACGATTAACGCTCCTGCAACAAAGCTGGCTAAGGCAGTTCCCATTTTGATAAACCACCAGAAAATCGAATAAAAACTGCCTTCGGTTCGCATACCTGTGTTGAGGTCGTCTTCATCACAAATATCGCCAACCATTGACGAACCCAATGTGAAGAAAAAGAGCATTCCCGCCGAAAGGAGAATTGTCGGGATGACGATGAGGTAAGGGTATTCGGGATTATAGCACACAATCTTCGACAATTGCGCCAGCACCATCAGGCCTATGGCCAAAAGCAGCGTATTGCGCTTTCCGATACGCGGACTGATGATATTGAGCGGAAACACGGCAAGCAATCCAGTTACTGCCCAAATGGTGCCATTGATGCCCAGCAGCCATGAACCGGCCACCTTATCGCCGCCAAAGACGTAAAAGATTGGAATATAGGAACCCAACAGGCTAACAAAGTTGAAGCCCATGGCCAGAGTGAAAATGGTCAATGTGAGAAAAATAAAATTCCTGTTACGGGCGGCATGGCGCATATCGGTCCAGAAATCGGTCTTTTTTTGCACGGATGCTCTGGCAAAACCGGGTTCACGAAGGCTGGAGAACCACCAAACAGATAGAGGCACCAACAATCCCGCCACCATGAGCGACACATAGCGCATCCCATCGGCCTCATTGCCGCCCGGCCCTTTGAAAAACTCCATATTGGCAAGTGCAAAAAGCCAGGGTGTGCTCATGGCAAAAAGGTTGCCCACAAAGCTTTTGGCGCTAAACAAACGGGTACGCTCGTGCACGTCCTGAGTCATCTCCATGCCCAGCGCACCATGCGGTATTTCAAAAATGGTGCAGGCTGTGAAGAACAGAAGCAGCGAAACAAGAATGTAAACCAGCTGAAAGGCCTGAAAACCGGCTTCCGTTGGAAGCATTTCGCGCACCCACTCTCCTTTTGGTATCCACCACATGGTTACAAAGAAGAAGGCCACCAGCAGTCCTCCCACAAGCAGAAAAGGTCGGCGCCGACCCCAACGCGTGCGGGCATTATCGCTCATATGGCCGATGATGGGGTCGGAAATGGCATCCCATAGCCGGGGAATGATTAATATCACCCCCAGCCAGAAAGCGCTCAGCCCCAAACTAATATTGCCCATCAATCCCACCAGGATGCCCGCAATATTGAATAAGGCAATAGGTATGATGCCACCCGCTCCAAAGGCAGCCAACTGGTTGAACCTGATTTGTCCGTTGATGACCTTTTCCTGACTCATATTTGCTGCCCGTTTAGTTTTTGAATATCAATACCTTACTTCAATTCTCGCGGACGTAGCCGGAACATTGATCACATTGTTCGAGTAGCTGCTTACGGCTTTCCCGTTAATGCGCACTTCAAAAGGCATTCGGCCTTTGTTGAAGTTTTTAATTCTGATTCCGTTCGCCGGCAGTTTAAGATCGCCGGTCAAATCGATGATGTACGTATTGTCCTGTTTGATAATGCTGTAGGAAATTTCCCCGTAATAGGTCGGGAGGTTTTCGATTGAAATACCTTGTGGATAATCGATCCAGTCCTGCCGAAGGGCGGCCCCTACCACCAGCGATTGGTCGAGCTCATCCTCGTAAACGAACATCGACCGAATGGCATTGATAAAATCGCTGCCTACCCAGGTATGTGGCATATCGCCGATGAAACGCGGCTCGCGGTAGTTTTTCCAGACAACTTCAGCCCAGTGATTCCAACCCTGCGGACGGCGGTCGGCCATAAAAAAGTCGACAAGCTCGTGAGCCCTGTCGGGCTGATCAAGAAACACAAACGAGCCGATAAGCCTGTTCTCGTATGGTGTATAGTTCACCCAATCGAGTTTGCCATCGCGACGGTTTTTGAAGAATTCGTAATACTTATTGAAGGTGTTGTAAACTTCAGGTTTTGGCAAATGCTGGTATTCGTTGCATGGTGTCAGCGCAACGGTAGTTGAAGTAGCATCGAAATCGCCCAGCTCAACGCAACCCGGCAAGTAATTGATTCCGCGCACCTGCATGGCCAGACGGATGGAGTTGTATAGATCCACAGTAAATTTATCGCGCACCTTGGCAATCAGCTCATAATCAGATTTGCGACCTAACAGACGCTGAATTTCTGCGGCATCTTTAAGACCCTTGATCACAAAGAAATTGTCCCAATAAGAATGCATGGGTTTTTCGGAATAACCCTCGTGGCTGATGCTTTCCGGCACAAGACCATAATGAGCGCGTGTGCTGTCGTTGCCCAGCCGGTAATGGTCGGTGGAACGTTCGGCAATAAGCGACTGTATGTAGCTGACTGCATTAAGCACAAATGGGTTCAACTCGCGAAGGAAAGCCGTATCGCCTGTGAAGTTGAAATATTCGCGGATGAGATAGATGAGTTGTCCGTGGCTGTCGTGTTCCGGCACTGGATCAGGACCACGGAAATCAACCACACAGGGCACTTTGCCATTTTCGTATTGATAAGGGGCATACCACCGTATGAAATCCTTGACTTCCTGTACTATACCTGATTTGAGGAGCGCCGAAGAGGTGAGCGAGCCATCGCGTATCCAGCTGCGCTCGTAGCTGCGTGAACCAGGCTGAATGCCGGCCTTGTCGCGATTGATGAGGATATAGACCAGATTTGCAAGGTAAGTGTCCACAATAGGCCTGGCCTGAGGCGGAAGATTGAAACCGATATGGCCTATCTTTTCGGCCCAAAACCCGGAGGCACGATCGAAAGCATCTGCCATTTGTTCGTTTTCAGGCAGTTGATTTGGATTATCGAGGCTGTGGTAAGGCACAGTAGCAAAAAAGTCCTCGCTTTCGTCGGCTCTCAGCCGAAAGGTGAACTCCAATGCTGCCTGCGCCAGATGATCCGGATCAGAAACGGTGGTCTGAGCAGGCCATGTTTCCATTCTTACTATCTCGGCTATATTGCCCTGTCTGAATCCTGAAGCCGTGTACCTACGATAAGGAACACTGAAGCTCAGCGTTTTATCATCTATCCTTAGCTGGCGTCCGGGCACCGTTTCCTTGATATTATCAGTACGACCCACACCTCCGCTGAGGTTGAGAAACTGATACCACGGATTCACCTGGAAGGGCCTGACCAACAAAATCAGCTTAACTTCGGCTGGCCTGCCCGAGAGATTCTCGAGCCTGTAGCCAATGTTCAGGCGAGAGTTTTTGTTGGCTTGTCCGTCCGACGACACAGAAGTCCTAAGCCGGATGTTGCCGGCAACAAAATCGACGGTAGGCGAAAAGGCAAACTCTCCGGCATCCCAGGGCGAACGCAGCGATTGCATGGTCTTGGCACTGCTCCAGTCGTAATATTTTCCATCGACTAGCAGCACAGGCTCAAGACTGAATTGGGCTTTGTCCACCTCCACCATGCCGTCCTCACTTATCAAAGCCTCTTTGGTATCGTTGTTCACTCCTGTGATAGTCCAGTACAATGCCTGATCAAGGAAATAGCGGGGGTAGTAGCCTTTTGGCTGATTTTTTGCCACGTAGCGAAAGAAATCGTTCCTCGTGAGCGATGCTTCTACTGGCAAGAGTCTTATTTCACTGATTCCAAACGCTTTCGGATTTGCCGACCGCATGATCAGACGAAGTTGTAGGGCTTCAGCTTCCCTGAGTTTAACAAAAGTGCCAGCGGTGAGTAGTCCTTTTACATCCCACAATTTTTCCCATTGCTTTCCATCGGTGGTAAGCTCGATGGCAAGTTCATCCGGATGGAAATCTTTTGACCAATCAATTTGCAAGCCGCCAAACTCGCGTCTAAGGCCAAAATCAATCGTAACTTCTGCTTGCGTAGCAGGTCGGCTTTGCCAGCTGGTAGAGGCTTTTCCGTCGAACATTGAAGCCGGTTTGCTGCCTTTTTGGCTGTTTGTGGCGCTGAGGCGTGGCTGAGGAAAGACTTTTGGT
>DAIOUP010000250.1:0-4196 GCA_036759465.1 Bacteroidales bacterium | reverse complement strand
AGCAGGTTCAGTTCGCGCGAAGGAATCGCGCCTTAGCACAAAATGACCAACCCCTCACCTTCCACAACTTCAACCAATTTTGCATCTTGAATCTTTGAATTCTCTTCTCCGTCACCTGCCACTGAATAAACTGCCGGATAGGGTGCGCGGGCCAGGGCAAACGGGGATCGTGCGCCGCGAGTGAATGCAGCAAGGGCAGCAAATCTTGTGAGGCAGACCACGCGCCAGCGTGGACTGTTTGCATGACGGCATGCTGCAAAAAATTTAAGAAATACTGATCAGCTCCCGCCATTTTATATGAAACAATAATGTTTTGCATGCCGTTATGCACCCCTCACATAGATTTGCGCCCATGTTGCAGAGCGGGGAGGAAAAACTCGTTTGCCCTTGATTTTTGGTTCTTTTGATCAAGCAAAAGAACGGGAAGTTGTCATAGTTGTTATTTTGTCGGTGTTATAAGAAGGATCATTGGGATAAGTTCGCGCGATGGAATCGCGCCTTAGCACGAGATGACCATTCCCTCACCATCCACAACTTCAACCAATTTTGCATCTTCGAATTCTCCTCCCGTAACCCGTAACTAACCAAATCCTGGATCTTGAATCTTTGAATTCTCAACTCCCGAAACCCGCAACCAAATTCCCTTCCCTAATCATTCCCCTTCACCTTAACCCGGCTGCTCGCTTCAAATACCCATCCTCTCTGATAGGCTTTTACAAATAAGGTATGCTCACCAGCTTCCGGAAGCCTTCCTGGCCTGGCTTTCCACAGATGCCTGCATTCCAGCGGCTGTGAAGGTCGCCGTCCCTCTGGTAAAGGATCGCTGATGTCCCAAAGTGTACTTACCATATAACTATAAGGATCAGGCTCGACTACATAACGCATTTTGTTCCATACCACCCCATCCCAGCTGCAAAATACGCTGTCCTGTTGGCTACCCTGATAGAAATTCACATAAATGTCGGCACGATGATTCTTGCCTTGCTGATACACTATTGGATGGAAAACACGCATCCTTTCATCCGCGCTGGCACCAGCTACTTTGTAGTCCCAGCGGTAATTCGTGCCTTCAAAAGTGATGATGTTAAATCCTTTGGGTGTTCCGTCGTACATTATGGCATCGGGTATCCCGTTTTCGTCGGGGCTCCCCGACCACCAGTCGCCCCCGATGGTACCCACCGTATAATGGTGATGTGGCTCGGGTCGAAGCCAGTCTTGTTCAGCGCCGAAAAAGTCGTGCCTTTGCAGGTGCATATGTCCAGACATCGAAAAGGTGAATGGGTAGTCTTTGAGCAAATCAAAAAGCTGCCTGCGCACTTCAGGCAGAAACGAGATGCCCCAGCCCGGAGGATTGTAGAGCGGGATATGCATCATCAGCACTACCAGACGGTCTTTGGGAACATGGAGCAGGTTGTTGGCCAAAAACCGCAACTGTTCGTCGGTCAGCCCTCCCACATAAAAACTGCCGGTTTTGGTATTGGGGTAGAGAATATTGTGCATAACGATGAAGTGCACCTTGCCGTGATTGAATGCGTAGGTCGAAGGACCATAAACCCTTTCGAACGACTCGTCGGAATACCGTTGTTCGGTGGCATCAAAATTCAGGTCGTGATTGCCGATTACATGAAACCACGGGATGCCTGCTTTGGCCGTATGCCGGTTCAAGGCCTCAAAAAAATCTGGCCGGTCGCCGGTGAGATCGCCCAGGCTAATACCGAAACTATGCCGTTTCAGGAAAGGCAGTTCCTGTTCCACTACCTTGCCGTACCAATCAAGCTCTTGCTCGCTGTATGGCTGCGGATCGGAAAAGACCACCATGCTGAAGGTGTCGGAGTCGGCTGTGCGGTACAACCCAAAATCGATGCTTTTTGGAACAGGGCCGGTTGGGGAGGAGGCGGCATATTTCAGTGAGGGTGATCCCTGTGGCTTGTGAGAGTAGTAAAACTGCGGCAATTGATCCTTGTTGACGGGATATTGATAACCTGCTGGTTTGATCACAAACAATACATCCCCTTCATGTAATGCTATTTCATATTTGCCATCACGATCTGTCAGCACCACATCGCGTCCGTTCGAAAGTCCTACCCCGGCGATGCCTTTCTCCTTGCGGTCTAAACGACCATTACCGTTGGCATCTTCATAAACCCTTCCCGTAACCGGATGCTGCGCCTGAAGCCCATAAGCCAGCAATACCATCAATCCTGATAAAACGATCCTGTTCATTTATTTGAATAATATTTGATGCCTCTAAGATAGAACCGCCAAGCAAACACAACCTTAATTCAAAATGATTTTTTCACCCTCCCCTCCACTCACCACTCACAAAAAACTCCCCCATTTAACTAAAAATTTACGCCAAAAAACTTGCATCCTATTCTATGTTGTGTAATTTTGCTACTCAATTAACCAATAACTGATGTTAACCAACCGAATTCTTGAGGCAGTAAAGAGAATTTTCACCTTGACTACCCTTGTTCAATTTGTCTTGGTCAACTCATCTTTCCTTCAGAAACTCGGATTGTAAGCTGTTTGATTAGTTCATCTGTCATGACCCATAGAAATCTTGAGGTATACAATATGACACTCGATTTTGTGGTTAACATATACCACACATCTGAAGAACTGCCCGACTCAGAAAGGTTTGGATTAACCAGCCAGATGCGCCGGTCTGCCTTGTCAATTGCCTCAAACATCGCTGAAGGAGCAGCAAGGAAAACAACAAAAGAGTTTATTGCTGCATTGTACCATGCCCTCGGCTCAGCAGCCGAATTGGAAACCCAGATCGAAATATCTTACCGTTTGGGATTACTTTCCGAAAAAGACCAAATCTCCTCACAACTCACCTCCATCATCAATATGCTGAACGCACTTATTACCTCCCTAAAAAAGAAACTAACCCCCAAAACCTAACAATCCAATATACACCACTCAGTACCCACCAATGTTAGAAGCTCTAATCACCTCCAAAACCCGCATCAAGCTGATGTTGAAGTTCTTCATGAATTCCAACAGCACCGGTTATTTGCGCGGGCTGGAGGCCGAGTTCGGCGAAAGCACCAATGCAATACGTCAGGAGCTCAACCGCTTCGAAGAGGCAGGACTGCTTGTGAGTGACCAGAGGGCCAATCGCAAGGTGTTCAGGGCCAATGTACAGCACCCACTTTTCACCGACATCCAAAGCCTGGTGCGGAAATATGTGGGTATGGACAAGATCATAGAAAAGGTGATAAATAATCTTGGACAGCCAGAAGAGTTATATCTCATTGGCGACCTTGCATTGGGTAAGGACAGCAAGGAGCTCAACCTGATCATCATAGGTAACGATATCGATCACGAATATTTGGAAACGCTGGTGGAGAAAACCCGTCAGCTCGTTTCGCGCACCATACATTACGCGGTGTTCACGCCGCAGGAGTTCGCCCTCCAACTCCCCCACCTCAACCAGCATAAAATGCTTAAGGTGTGGGAAAATAACAGCTGAGCGCCTTTGCGCCAGCCATGGGACAAACCATTGTCCTTCAGTTCCTTACACAATATGTATGGGACTTAGAAGGCGATAGCGTGCCTGCATGGTAAGTGTTAAAAAGATGAAGTTGTTACGGTTTACGGACTAGTAGTTTCGGGTTAATAAATCAGAAGGATTTTTGTAAATCTAAAACTCAAGATGATAGCAGTGCTTTGGCTTTTTCGAATTATAAAAAATAACGAACTTTATCAGGATATGCCCATCAAAGGTTTCGAAGAATAAATTATCTGGCAGGAGGCCAGGAGTTTTTTCGTGGCCATCTTCAGGCAAACCAGCCTTGAAAAGTTAAACCGTGATTTTGTTTTAATTCGTCAGACCAGAGCAAGCTCCGTAAGCGTCATGGACAACATTGCCGAAGGCTTCGAAAGAGGTGGCAAAAGGGATTCATCCACTTTCTGAGCATTGCCAAAGGGTCGCCGGGCGAAACAAGGTCACAGCTCATTCGCGACTGCCACTGCGGCTACCTCAGCGAGCAGGAACTGTCCGACTTGGTCCAAAAGAACAAATTCCTCTCCAAAAAGATCGTAGCCCTAATAAAGTACTTCAAAAACAACCCAACAAAAGGCTCAAAATTCACCTAACCCACAACCCGCAACCCATAACCTGCAACCCGCAACCCGCAATCATGAACCACATTTCCATCATCGGCCTCGGCTACGTCGGCCTCCCT
>DAIOUP010000249.1:0-4214 GCA_036759465.1 Bacteroidales bacterium | reverse complement strand
ATCTTCAACCTTGAAGCGGGCGGAAGCCTTTTTACCGCCGATCAGTCGTCAACAGCCCTTGCCGAAAACATTCCGCTCTTTACGCCCCGCACCAGTACCACCTTCAAATGGGCCGGAAAAACCAGTCTGAGTTTTCCCCTTGGACCTTTCTTTCTCACTACGGCCTACGAACGCATCCAGCCCGATTATTTCTCTTTGGGTACGTACAACCTCGTAAATGACCAGGAGAATATAACCATTTCACCCTCAGGCAGTTTGTTCAAAGGAAAGTTTACCTTCGGAGGTATGTTTGGCACTTCGCGCAACAATCTGGCGGGCAACCGCTCGGAAACCACGCGCCGCATCATCACGAATTTAAATACCGTTTTAGCGCCAAAACCCCACTACGGCCTTAACGTAAGCTTCTCCAACTTTGCCTTCCGGCAGCAGGCACAAGCCATCGTGCTCAACGACTCCTTGCTCATCCGGCAGGTGAATAAGTCGCTCAGCATCATACCCTACTACAACATTCTGACTGACACTTCGCGCCAGCACAGCATCAATGCGGCCTACATCCGGCAGCAGGTGGACGATCTGAATCCCGTTACGCGCGACTTCGGTAGTATGCAAACCAGCATGATATCAGGCAATTATGCCTTGAATTACAATTCGGGACTTCAGCTATCGGCTGGCATCAACCACACAGCCATCAATAGTGCGCATATGCAGAACACGCTCACGGGCCTTAGCCTGGGCCTAGGGAAAAATATTGCCAAAAAGGGCATCAATGTCAGCCTCAACACCAATGTCAGCCGCTCGCGGGTGGATGGTGTTTCAGATGGCATGGTAGCCAGCACCGGCCTAACGGCCAATATGAAACTCCGCGAAAAGCACCAGTTCAGGGCTAACCTCCACTGGCTGAGCACCTCAAGCAAGAAATTCGAATCGTTCAACGACCTGATCTTCCAGCTGGGATACACCTATGTGATTCGCTGAGGATTCTGGCTAAATATCACTCGGCATTATTCGTACAAATCATCCTTAATTACAATAAGGTACCTTTTTCCAGTGTCGCGAAGCCACATCTCGGCATGTATTGTTGTCCGGTTCTCACTCTTTCTTAAAGAGAATTTTCATCCCACCCTGATTAAGCTCAAAAGTTTTATCTTCAATATTAAATACCATTTTTATTCCGGCCGGCTCAAATCGAAATGTATGATTTTCGTAAGTATCCAATGCAATTTCATTTTGTCCGGTAGCTTGTGCATGAAGCCTGCCATCCTTATTCATTATCCTAATCTTTAGAGGAAAACTTTCATTGGAATAAAGGCCTGTATATCTATCTAGTTCTTCGGTAGTTAATGTAATCTGGCTTTCTACTTTAATTAGTTCATTGTACAAAATATTTCTAACCTCCCTAATCGGTAATTTCGTAGAAGGTAAACTATTGTTTTGAAGAAGAATAACCGTCTTATCGTTGGTTAAATGTCTTTCGATAAAAGTGGTATAGCCGGCCCAGCCTCCGCCATGATAGACAATTGTTCCATACTTGTCGTTTTTGGTAATAAACCACCCAAAACCATACAAATTTTCTTTTCCCTCGGCAGTCTTTGATGGTTGAAACATTTGCTTTTTATCGTTCTCATCTGCCAATGTGTTGCCGTATAGTGCTCTATCCCACTTCAACAGGTCTCGGGCGGTGGAATTGACCATACCGTCGCCAACAATTCCATCAAGATAATAAGTGAAGAAAGTTATGCCAAAACTGTCTGTCAGCACTTTGTTTCCTGTACTGTCCTGAACATAGCCGTAGGCATAATTCTCAATTTTTTGGGGCTTGTATCGGCTTCTGTAAACAAGAGTGTTGTTCATTCCCAGTGGTTTAAAAATATATTCCTGAAGAAAATCACCAAACGATTTACCGGATACCCTTTCAATGATTAGGCCAAGTAAAGCATAACCGGTATTACTGTACTCAAATCGCTCATTGGGTTTAAACCTTATTTCAGGACGGTGTTTCAAAAACTCATCCACGATATCCTGATTGGTTGCAAATTTGGTCTTATCCCATTGCTCTTCGAAGAGGTTCATATAATCTGGCAAACCACTTGTGTGGTTTAATAAATTGGTGATCGAAATGTTCTCATAAAAATCAAGCTCAGGAATATACTTTGAGATGTTATCCCCATAACTGAGCTTGCCTTGCTTTTTAAGCAGCACAATGCCCATTGCCGTAAACTGCTTTGATACCGAAGCAAGCTCGAAGATGCTGCCTGAGTTTAATGATCTTTTCGAAGACTCGTCCGCCAGTCCATAGCTTTTCTCAAAAATTACCCTGCCATTTTCGGCAATCAGCACATTGCCATTGAAAGAATTAGCCTTGTACAAGGCTGAAAATAAACTGTCGAGTTTTGCAGCGCGTGGGTCTTGTCCAAACACTGCGATGGAAAACGATAATACAAATGCAGCAAAAATTAATCTTTTCATTTTTCGTGAATTATATTTTTAATTAAAGTAAAAAGTTACGCTAAGTCAAAGCAGAACTTCCCGTCTCAGATGCTCGTTAGCGCTCATGAAAAAATCGGGGACACAGCCAAGGTATTGGCTGACCCTGCAATGTGTAAAACTTCTATATCTGATTTGCAATCTCAATCTGACCATAAATCAAATCTATGAAATTTCCTGAGAAACTCCTGATAAATCTGCAAATACAGCGATGAGAGACACTTCTTTTTTCCAACCAGGAACCTTAAAGAGCAAATGCGATCAGCCTCCGGGACTCCCTTATCACCCAGAAAGCAAAGTTATTTGGGTTTTACTAATCCATAAGCAGGTGACCGTACAGAGTAAGTGCACGCAAAAATTCATTCAATATTTTTTATTGAGGTTAATAAACAGCGCTAGGTCAGACTGACAAGCTATTCCTTGTAGACAACTGTCAATACTTAAATCTTTAGAAATACACTAGTATTATTCATGCAACTCAAGTCTTCGACAAAGGCCATCAGTTAGGCAACAGTGTTTTCTAGTGACATCGAATTAGCTGTTCTATGGGATTTTAAGCATACCGTTCCTTTAGCTTTATAATCAGTCCATTATGGCTTAATTTGTTCATTAATTTATAGACAATAATATCGATATTAAAGTGATTTAAAGCAAGTAGATCAACTCAAATGAAATAATGTTGGACGAGTGACTTGGTGAGGCACAACTGTTAATATCTGACGGCCTTAACCACAGCTTTTTAGCAAAAAAGCTACAGGAAATAAGTGCGGTCAAATGGACCTGAAAGTAATGTTTAAAACCGTCGGGATTATTCCTTTCTGGCCGAGTAAAAAGTGGCAATGCCAAAGGTGAGCCGCCTTTGCCTGATGGAGGTGTAGCCTGCGGCCGATAGCCTGTCCATGAAGGCCTGACCTTCGGGAAATACGTTTACCGACTCTGGCAGATAGGTGTAGGCGCCTTTGTCTTTGGAAAAGATTCTGCCCAGGGCGGGCAGTATGTTGCGGAAGTAGAAGTTGTACAACTGCTTGACAGGAAACTTGTTGGGTTTCGAAAATTCGAGCACGGCCACCATGCCGCCTTTGCGCGTCACGCGAAACATCTCGCTCAGTCCGCTGTCGAGGTCTTCGAAATTGCGCACCCCAAAGGCCACCATCACCGCATCGAAGGTTTTGTCCTCAAAAGGCAGGTTTTCCGAGTCGGCCTGCATCAGTTTTATGCGGTCGGCGAGTTTTTTGCGCTCGAGTTTCTGGTCGCCCACATCAAGCATTTTACGCGAGATGTCGATGCCCGTGATTTTAGCCTGGCTGTATCGGCTCAGGGCAATGGCCAGGTCGGCGGTGCCGGTGGCCACGTCGAGCACCTTCGATGGGTTGGCGGCAGCCACGGTTTTGACGACATTTTTGCGCCAAAGTTTGTCGATGTTCACCGACAGGAAATGGTTCAGTAAATCGTAATTGTGGGCAATGCTGTCGAACATGGCTTCCACCTGGCGTTTCTTTCCGGGTGCAGCTGCCGGCGGGGGCATCAATGGCTTTGATTCAGGCATGGATTATTATTGTAAAACCCTCAACAGTTCGTTGTGCAGTTTTGTTTTATCCACAGGCACCACACCCACTTCTTCGCACACCATGCCACCGGCCAGATTCGACAAAAAGGCCGTCACTCCGGCATTTTGTTTGGTTGCCAAACACAGGGTGGCCACGCTGATCACCGTATCGCCCGCCCCCGAC
>DAIOUP010000248.1:0-4238 GCA_036759465.1 Bacteroidales bacterium | reverse complement strand
TCCGGCCGAAGAGATTTTCGACACTTTTGAAAACGAATTTTTTAGTCCGCATCCGCTCGGACAATTCATACTGGGACGGCCCGAAACCCTTCCCAACATTTCGAGAAATGTCATGCTGGATTATGTGGGCAACAATTTCACGCCCGACAAAATGATCCTTGTATCGATCGGCAACATTGCCTTCAGCAAGCTTTATACCCTGGCTGGCAGATATTTCGGCGAAGCGGAACAGCAAAACAAACACAATAAGGAGATGCCTTTCGGGGCTTACAGAACCTTCGAAAGAAAAGACAGCGCCGAGAGTTATCTGAGCCACTGCATTATTGGTATGCCCGGATATCACTACAACCACCCCGACAAACTTGCACTTATCCTGCTGAACAATATTCTCGGCGGACCTGCCCTGCATGCGCGACTCAACCAAAACATCAGGGAAAAATTTGGCATTGCCTACAGCATTGATTCCCAGCTGGCACATTATTCCGATGCAGGCTGGCTCGCTATTTATATGGGCACCGACCCCGGCCAGATCGACAAAGCTATCGCACTGGCAATGAAAGAGATGCGAAAACTTCGTGAGCAGGCGCTGGGTAGTTTACAGTTGTCGCGGGCAAAGCAGCAGCTCATCGTTCAGCTGGCTATCAGCAGGGAATCGCGCCTTCACGAGGCCCTCTCGGTGGGCAAAGCCTGGTTGATTAAAAACCATGCCAGCAGCGTTGCCGAAATCATCGGACGTGTTGAACAGATTAGCCCGTCGAAACTGCTGGAGGTGGCCAACGAAATTTTTGATGAGCGTAAAATGAGCACGTTAATTTATCACGGAGTCAATAAGCAATGAGGGCCTTTTACAAGTCGCTGCTTTTAGCCATGATTGCCGGACTTATGGCTTTCCCTTCCTTCGGGCAGATCAGCATCGACAAGGCTGAGATTACGAGCCCGGAGAAACCCTCCCTCACACTAAAAATAGTCAAGGCAAGGCAATATATGCAGAGCGTGCAAATGGTCTTCGAGTTATCGAACCGTTTGGAATGGCTCAAGCATTGCTGGCTTGGCGTAAGTTTTTACGACCACGACGGAGAGTTTCTTTACCGTGAGCTGCCCCTGATGTACACTTCTATTGGGGCAGGCAGAAGTCAACGTCAGGAATTGTGGCTCGAAAGCACGGATATCGGGGATATTGGCACAATCGTGCTCAGACCCATGCTGCTCGAAACAGCCTTGCGCGAAATGGTTTTCGATCCAGCGATGATGCAACTCGAAACGGACACCAGGTATCACTTCAAGGTTATATTTGAATCAGAGGAATGACCGATTCTCAGCTTGAACAATACCTCGGAAAGCACTGTACCCCTCCCACCGAGGTTTTGCACGACCTGTGGCGACATACCTGGCTGCATGCCGTTTACCCGCGCATGGCTGCCGGACCACAGCATGGTCTTTTTCTCCAGATGATCTGTCGGATGCTCCGGCCCGCCAGTGTACTCGAAATTGGCACATTTACCGGTTACGCAGCCATCGCCATGGCCATGGCAACACCCGACCAATCGCTGATTACCAGCATAGAAGCCAACGAGGAGCATCTTTCGATTGCTTCGCGCTACGTGGAAAAAGCCGGCTTGCACCATAAGGTAAGGTTAATTCGCGGTGACGCAAAACAAGTGCTTCCGGCACTCAGCCAACGTTATGACCTTATCTATCTCGATGCTGATAAGATGTCCTATCCCGACTATTTCCCTCAATTGAAACGCTTATTGTCAGAAGGTGGATTTCTGCTTGCGGACAATGTGCTCTGGGGCGGCAAAGTCGTCGATCCGTCAGTCTCCGACCGCGAAACTGAAGCTTTGCGCTTATTCAATAAATTAGTCAGGGACGATTCGGATTTTGAGCAGCTGATCCTGCCCTTACACGACGGCTTACTCATGGCGCGAAAGCTAAGCTAACTCCGGGGTCACATCTTAAACTTCCAGATTATGTTAAGCAGCTAAATTCCTCTCTCGTACACTCTTTTTGCAATTTTCTTGCCGCATAATAGTATTCTCCTAAATCATATCTTTGTCGATTCTTTCGGCCGTGCCGGAAAAACCACCAAAGCCATGAGCAGAAAAAGGGTTCACGACAAGGATTTTGAAATTTATATTCCTCAGGATCAGATAGAGCGGTCCATCCGGATGATGGCCGAACACATCAATCGCGACTACGCAGGGCGCAATCCCCTGTTTTTGGTAGTGCTCAACGGCGCTTTCATGTTTGCCGCCGAGCTGATGAAGAGCATCGAAATTGAGTGCGAAATCTCTTTCGTCAAACTGTCCTCATACAAAGGCACAGCATCTACACATATAGTGCGCGAGCTTATCGGCCTCGACCATTCGGTGGCCGGACGAAATGTTATTTTGCTCGAAGACATTGTGGACAGCGGACTGACCATACTTTTTGCCATCGAAAAGCTCAAAAAGCTCGAAGCTGCTGACGTGAAGGTAGCCACACTGCTGTTTAAGCCCAAGGCCTTCCAATATACCTATGATATCGACTACGTAGGTATGGAAATACCCAACGACTTCATCATCGGCTATGGACTCGATTACAATGAGCATGGACGCAATCTGCCTGACATATACCGAATTGTAGGCACCTGAGCAACAAAGCATCCAATACCATAAAACAAACCGTTATCTGTTATGCTGAATATCGCCCTATTTGGCCCTCCCGGTGCGGGAAAAGGAACACAATCGAAACTGCTGGTCGAAAAATATAACCTGACCTATATCTCCACCGGCGACATTCTTCGCGAGGAAATTGCCAACAATACTCCGCTGGGCAGGGAAGCCAAGGATATTATCGAACGTGGCGGACTGGTACCCGATGAGATCATCGTTCAAATCATCGAAAAGCGCGTGACCATGAACCTCGACTCGCGCGGCATCCTGTTCGATGGTTTTCCCAGAACAGTCGTTCAGGCATATATCCTCGAAGGTTTATTGTTGAAGCTCAACAGCAGCCTCACCTGTATGCTCAGCCTCGAGGTGCCCCGCGATGAGCTGATCAACCGCATGCTCGAACGCTCGAAAACAAGCGGTCGCTCCGACGATACGCTCGAGGTGATCAATGTGCGGATGCAGGAATACGAAAACAAAACCAAGCCGGTTATTGAGTTCTACAAAGAAAAAGGCAACTATCACCCAATCAATGGGGTAGGTTCGGTGGAGGAGATTTTCGAAAACCTATGCAACACCATCGACAGCACTTTCCAGCAGAATTATTTCAATGTTGTGCTTTTGGGTAAACCCGGCTCGGGCAAAGGTACTCAGGGTGAAATATTGGCCA
This sequence comes from Bacteroidales bacterium, assembly GCA_036759465.1. Taxonomy (GTDB): domain Bacteria; phylum Bacteroidota; class Bacteroidia; order Bacteroidales; family F082; genus JALNZU01. The sequence goes on along the minus strand of DAIOUP010000248.1, from coordinate 917 downwards.
AGAACAACAACCTCATTTACGTTTCGACCGGTAAGCTGCTGAGGCGCGAAATTGCCTCCGGCACCGAATTGGGTTTGAAAGCCAAACCTTATATGGAGCGCGGCGAAATTGTACCCGACGAAATAGCCATTAAAATCATAGAGCGTCAGATAGCCGATCACCCTTCGGCTTCGGGCTTTATTTTCAAAGGTTTTCCGCGCACCATTGTGCAGGCTTACATCCTCGATGGTTTGCTTCGCCGGACTAATTCCAAGGTTAGCCTGATGCTCAACATACGCCTTTCGACCCTCGAAGCCATCAAAAGGCTGAACGACAGGGCAAAAACCGAACGCAAACGTGTTTACGACGGATCTACAGAATTGATTCTCAACAGGCTCGACGAATACGAGAAGAAGACCAAACCTGTTATTGAGTATTACAAGAAACAGAGCATCTTTTTCGAAATTGACGGTGCCGGCACGGAAGAGGAGGTGAACGCAAGGCTTCAGGAGGCCATTGTTCAAACACGGCGCATGTTGCGTTCGGGTTGAAAAACCAAGAAGCCCAAGCTTTGCGTATCTTTGCGCCATAACAGGCGATTATGGCGGGTTCCAACTTTGTTGATTACGTTAAGATATTTTTCCGCTCCGGAAAAGGCGGAGCTGGCTCGATGCATTTCAGGCGCGAGAAATTTGTCCCCAAGGGAGGCCCCGACGGCGGCGATGGCGGGCGTGGCGGACATGTCATCCTCAAAGGCAACCGCAACCTCTGGACCTTGCTCCACCTGCGCTATACCAAACACCTCTTTGCCGGCAACGGTGAATCGGGCGGCAAGCAACAAAGCACAGGAGCTGCGGGAAACGATATTATCGTGGAGGTGCCGCTGGGCACGGTGGCAAAAAATGCCGAGACCGGCGAGTTTATGGCCGAGTTTACCG
>DAIOUP010000247.1:0-4247 GCA_036759465.1 Bacteroidales bacterium | reverse complement strand
GCCATATGCCATATGTAAGTCAGGGAGGTTTGAAATACTCGAATCATCATGTTACTTCTCCTCTGAAATATATTTCGCAGGCATGCCAAACCTGTCATCGGGAAAGTGAAACCACTTTGATGAAGAATGTTTACGACCGTCAGAACAAGGTTGCTGAGCTAAGGCATAAGGCCGAAAAGCTCTTGGTTCATGCACATATTGAAGCCAATGCAGCCTGGGAAGCCGGTGCCACCGATGCCGAAATGAAAGATATTCTATATGACATCAGAGCCGGACAGTGGTTTTGGGACCATGTGGCCGCTTCTCACGGTGGTTCGTTTCATGCTCCGGTAGAAAGTGCCCGGGTTATGGGCAAAGCTATCGATTATGCTCAGTCGGCAAGGGTAAAGTTGGCCAGATTGCTGGCTATCAAAGGAATAACAAACGAGATACCCTATCCCGACATTAGTACCAAAGCCAAAGCACAGGCATTTATTGGTCTGGATATGGATAAACTCAGAGAAGAGAAAAAGGTTTTTCAGGTGCAGATACTGCCCGAGTGGGATAAAAGGGCAGCCGAACGTCAATCGGCTATGCCCTTAGTAAACCGATAGTTTATAGGAACTTAAGCAGGTTATCAGTGCAAGGCTGTCCCGATGAGGACAGCCTTTTTTTTGAAGCCATAAATTTTCATATCGTTAAAACGATATTTCAAAGTATTCTGCAACAAATAAAATTTGCAATGCTCCGGATTTAGGTTGTTTAAGCTACAATGCGTAACCCTTACATACTTATTGGGAGTATTTTTTATGTAAGAGCTTGTTCTACAGTAATATTTGAAAATTGGGTGGTCCTTACATAATCTTGTTTTCCAAGATTTGGGAGAATTTTTATTGAAAAAATGCATTCCGAAAACTTTTAATTCCTTTCCGAAAACTTTTTTTTCGAATTGAAAAATTATATTTGTTACCGTTGTTTTAAGATTCTTAACCAAGTATTCTTTTATAAACCAAAACTCAATCCTATGACGAACAAGTTTACGTTTCTGCGTATGCTTCCGGCGATGCTCTTCGTGATGCTGCTAGGAAGCAATGTGGTTGTGCTTGCCCAGCAACCTCCTGGCTCTACCTGCGATAATCCGTTGGTGGTAGATCCAGTAGCTGCGCCTCTTGTTGGTTTCCAGATCAACTCTCAGGCGTATGGCAATGATTACACCGCTGCTATGGTCAATCCAAGCTCAAATTATTTGAACGGATATGACATTGTCTTTCAATTCACTTTGTCATCGCCAAGCTTTATTAATGCCTCAATTCAGGGTGCATGGACCGGGCTGATTTTTGTTGGACAGTGCCCCAGTTTGGCCAATCCTGCCCCGAGGCTTGCTTTTGCTGGTGGTTCCACAGGTGCTACGGTACCCCAGTTTTCGCTGCAGGCCGGTACCTATTTCATGATTGCCGGTACATGGCCTGCTCCGGATTTCACGGACATGACTATAAACTTTTCTGCCACGCCAATCCCTTCAGGAGCTGTGTTAGTTTCCAGTGTCTCGAGTCTCAATGTAGGTTGGGCTGTTCCCGGCTTCGACACTCAAAGTAAGACCTTTACGGTTACGAATCAGGGTCTGGCTGATGCACTGATTAACCCGGCTGCGGTAAACTTTACCGGTGCAAACGCTGCACAATTCTCGGTCGAGTGGCCTTCCAGTGCTGCCCCAGCTTCCATCAGTCCTGTAACTACACTGATGGATATGACTCAAGCTTCGGGCAACCTACCTGCCATTATCGATAATGCCGGTAATAACCGCGGAGCCGGATTCAACGGTCAATACGTATTTGTTGCTTCCCGTCAAAACGGCAACCATGTTTATTATTGGGATGTAAACAGCCCGACTGCACCACCCCAGGAGCTCAACCTCACGGGTGTTGCTGGTGGGACCTTCACGCTTTCGGACCTTGCCGTGGTTGGCAATCACATTTTCGTTTCCAACATGGTATTTGTAGGAGGTGAGTTCAAGGTGTATTACTGGAACGGGTTGAGCGCTCAACCTTCGGTAATATTAAGTTATCCTGCTGCCCCAGCTCGTCTTGGTGATGCCATAAGTATCATCGGCGATCCTGCAACAAATGCTTTCCTCGTTGCCAGCGGACATGGAACCAAGGACTTTTATGTATGGGAAATCGTAAATGGTCAGATACCAAATGCAACTCCAGTGATTTACAATTTCCCAACAATCACCAACGCCAACTTTGGACGCATCATCGGAATCCCAGGATCTACCAATTTAATTGCTTCAGGCTCTGGATTTGGAGTGCTGCTTCTTGATCCTCAGATGAATATACTAGCTGAAATTCCAGCTGCATGGTTCCCTTATTGGAGCATGTACCCTATGGTATTTTACAGCAGTGGAGAGCGTTATCTTGCCTATCATCATGTGCAGACTGGTGCGGGTGGAACGCAGAATAAATTCTACGTTCTTAACCTGAGCGGTCCTGATCTTGTAACCGCTTTCCAGAATTTGGCTGCAGGAGTGTTTGCTGATAAAGTTGTGCATGAGGAGAACCTCGGTAGTATCGCCAACGGCAATGCCAGTGTCGGACTCGATAACGTTCCTGATGCACAGGGCAATCCTGTTTTCATGGCTTACAGTGCCGGCAATGGGTTTATCGTTCAGAAGTTTACCAACGTTCAGCCGTTGGTTATTCCATTCGGACAGAGTAAAAACGTGAAGGTAACCTTCAATCCGGCTGCAGTGGGCAACGCAAATGCAACGCTAAACATTCCTTATAATGGAACTACAAGTCCTCTGGCTGTTGCTGTGCAAGGAACCGGCTATAATGCAATGACTGGCTTCACGCAGAACTTTGATGCCGTTAATCCGATTCCTGCAAATTGGATGCCCGACGGATGGAGCGGTCTGGTGCAATCTACCGCTGCTACTGCTGTAGTTGACGTTAGGAATGTTGGCACACCCTTATCGCCTCCAAACCATGTGCGTCTGTTCTATGCAACCGACCTTAGTGCCAATGTTTTACTTATTTCCCCTGTTGCTACAAATCTGGCTCAGTCATGGGTAAGGTTTGCCGCTAAAATGGCTGTTAGCACACATACAGGAAATGTTCAGGTGGGCTACACTACGAGCAGGACCAATCCCGCTTCGTTTGTTCCTGTTCAAACTATCGGTGTTACCGGCACATATGCCAATTATTCCGTTTCGTTTGTTGGAGGAACTTTCCCTGCACAGGCCTACATTGCATTCCGTTTTGTGCCTGAAGTAGCAAGCCGCACACTCTATATTGACGATATCGTTTATGAATTTGTGCCCACGCAACCTGTGTTCCATGCCGATAAAGAGCAGGTTAACTTTGGTACCAATGTATTCATTAACGAAACTGCTACTAATACCCTGACTATTTCCAATACTGGTGCAGGAACCCTCACGATCAATCAGGGTGGAGTAAGTATTACCGGTCCGGATGCCGCTTCTTTTGTAATCAACTACCCTCAGGGAATGACCTGGCCTATTGCACTTACAACAGGCCAGACATTTACCTTCAACCTTGCCTTTACGCCATTGCAAGCCAGAGCATATAGCGCCAACCTTGTAATTCAAGCCAATACAGCTGCAGGTACACATACCATTCCTCTCCTTGGATCGGGTTATGATGCTACCATACAGCCAGGATTCAACTTCGATTTTGTTGGTACTTGGCCACCACTCGATTGGCGCAAGTTTGTTGGTTTGTTCGGAACTCAGCCCATTACACCGACGACTGATAACATCTGGGTGCACAAGAAATTTGGTAACAATGCCAGTTTGCCGGCCAACAACAGTGCAAACATCAATCTTTACAGCACCACACGTCGCCACTGGCTAATGTCGCCTCCGATTAACCTCGGAACAGGCACAACCTATCAGCTGGAGTTTGATTTGGCACTCACACAGTGGAATCAGACCACACCGGCTACCCTTGGCCCAAGCCATAAGTTTGCTGTTGTGGTTTCTACTGACGGTGGTTTGACCTGGAACACGAACAATGTTTTGCAATGGTGGAACGAATCGACACCTATTTCCAATACGGGTCAGCGCGTTGTGTTGAGCCTGAGTGGCTACAGTGGCCGCATTATGCTTGGATTCTACGGCGAAGCTACTGTATCGGGAGGCGACGTTGACTTGTTCTTTACGAATGTAACTGTCGTTCCGGCCACCGGTCCCACCTTCCCTCCTCCGCAGAACTTAACAGCTACCACAGCGCCCAACAGTGTGACTT
>DAIOUP010000246.1:0-4249 GCA_036759465.1 Bacteroidales bacterium | reverse complement strand
GCTTTTATCATTGTCGTCCTCCAAAGGCAGATGACTGTATTCCTCCACTTCCTCACGACTCATGCGCGCAACATGGATAATGAGCGCCACAAAAAGCGTAAAGAAAATTATCAGCCCTATGATGGGAAATATCTGAATATCAGCAACTCCTTCGAGAACTTTGGTGACAATTTTCATAAGCTTCGACTATTTTTGTCCGATTGCATTATTTTCATGAATATCAACGCCAAGCCTCATAATGTAAGCAATCAGGGCGATGACTTCCTTGTTTTCATTCACTTCTATACCGCCCTGGCGTAGGGTTTCGGCTATATCGCGGGCTTGTTTCGTCAAGTCGTCATTGGCCTTTTGGTCATACCCTTCCGGATAAGGCACTCCAAGCTTTTGCATTACACGGATCTTCTTTGGTGTGGTGCTGATATCCAGATCGTTTTTGATCAACCAAGGATATGGGGGCATAATCGATTGCGCCACAACGCGTTGCGGGTCGAGGAAGTGGTTATAGTGCCATGTAGCCGGTTTATAGACCGGACTGGTTTTTACGCCTTCGCGGGCAAGATCGGGACCAGTACGCTTCGAACCAAACTGGAAGGGGTGGTCGTAAACTGTTTCACCGGCCTTTGTATAATCACCGTAGCGCTCAACCTCCGAACGGAAAGGCCTTACCATCTGGCTATGACACAGATAGCAACCCTCGCGCAGATAAATGTCGCGTCCCTGCAATTCGAGTGGAGTATAAGGCTTAACACTGGCTATGGTGGGTACGTTTGATTTAACCATAAACATGGGAACAAACTCAACGATGCCCCCGATGAGTATCGCCACCAACGAAAGCACGGTAAACAGAACCGGCTTGCCTTCGATTACCCTGTGTCCCTTTTCAGATCCGTGATGCTGGGCATGCAATGCCGGAGCCTGATCCTCTTCGAAACGCACAAATTTACCGGCCTGAGTGGTCTTAACAAGGTTGTAGATCATGAGCAAAATACCGGCAATGTATAGTGTTCCGCCCAGGGCGCGGATGTAGTACATCGGCAGAATCTGAACCACAGTTTCTATGAAGTTTGGATATTTCAGGAAGCCTTCCTCCGTAAACTCTTTCCACATGAGGCTCTGGGTGAAGCCGGCAAAATATAGTGGAATGGCAAAGAAGAGCATGCCAGTGGTGGAGAGCCAGAAATGGGCATTGGCCAATCCCCTGCTGTAGAGTTTTACATTGAAAAGCCTGGGCCACAACCAATAAAGCATACCAAAGGTGAGCAAACCGTTCCAGCCGAGCGCACCTATATGCACATGCGCAATAGTCCAGTCAGTGAAATGACTCAATGCGTTCACCGATTTGAGCGAGAGCATCGGACCTTCGAATGTTGACATACCGTAAGCGGTAACACCGACAACAAACATCTTTAGCACCGGATCTTCGCGCACTTTATCCCAGGCACCGCGAAGCGTAAGCAGACCGTTGATCATACCGCCCCATGAAGGCGCGATGAGCATTACAGAGAAAACAACGCCAAGCGCCTGTGCCCAGTCGGGCAGCGAAGAATAAAGCAGATGGTGCGGGCCAGCCCAAATATAGAGGAAAATGAGCGCCCAGAAGTGAATAATGGAAAGTCGGTAAGAATATACTGGACGATTGGCAGCTTTGGGAATGAAATAGTACATCAATCCAAGGTAAGGTGTTGTAAGGAAGAATGCCACGGCATTATGCCCATACCACCATTGCACCAAAGCATCCTGAACACCGGCATAAACAGGATAGCTTTTCAGAAACGAAACCGGAAAATTGATGGAATTTACAACATGGAGCACGGCCACTGTAACGAAGGAAGCGATGTAGAACCAGATGGCAACATAAATGTGTTTCGTGCGCCGGTTGACCATTGTCATGATCAGATTCAGGCCAAATACAACCCAAATGATGGTAATGGCAAGGTCAATAGGCCACTCGAGCTCGGCATATTCCTTGCCTACGGTGTAGCCAAAGGGGAGTGTAAGTGCTGCGCTGACAATGATGAGCTGCCAGCCCCAAAAATGGATTTTGCCGAGCAGCTCGCTGTACATGGGTGTTTTGAGCAGCCTTGGCGTACTGTAATAAACTGCCGTAAAGATTCCGTTGCCAACGAAGGCAAAAATCACGGCATTGGTGTGCAAAGGTCTGAGCCTGCCAAAAGAGAGCCAGGGAATATTGGCACTCAGGTGCGGAAAAATAAGCTCGAGGGCAACTGTTAACCCTACAAGCATGCCTACCAGACCCCATAAAATGGTCGCGTACATAAACATACGCACCAATCGGTTGTCATAAGCAAACTTCTGTAGCTCCATGCGATTTTGGTTTTATGATTATTATTTATGCTTGGTTTCTATTATTGAGTCATTTTCTTTAGTCCCTTGGTCTCCAGTTTTTTTTGGATCGAACAGCATACGCACCGAAGGCGTATAGTCATCATCATATTGTCCGCTACGAACGGCCCAAATAAAGGCCGCCACAAATCCTCCGGCTACAACAATTCCGAGTATGATGAGGAAAATTATGACTTCCATTCAGGTATTGGGGTTCTAAATTGAGGTTTTCAATAACAAAATTATAAAAGTGTTAACGAAACTTAACACCTTTTAACTTATTTGGAAAGAATCTAAATAAGGGGATTCTCTTTTGTACTACGGCAGGCGCCTGCCAGAGAGCCACATAATGCTAAATGTGTCGAATGCTACCACTGAAACAGAACTTACCGGCATTAGAATGGCCGCAACAATGGGCGAGAGATTTCCGGTTACCGCAAAACTCAATCCGATCACATTGTAGAGGAAGGATATAACGAAGCTTAGTCTGATGATTGTAAAACTGGTTTTCGCGAACCTCAGAAACCTATGCAGTTTACCGAACATGCCTGCATCCATGATGGCATCACAGGCCGGAGAAAAACTAAATATATCCTCAGCAATGCTGATACCGGTATGGCTTTCGCCTAGCGCCCCGGCATCGTTAAGACCGTCGCCGATCATGGCAACCCGTTTGCCCTTTGCTTTAAGATTTAAAATGTATGATTTCTTGTCGGTTGGACTTTGATTAAAATGCATTGCCGTTTTAGGACCGAATATGGCCCTTAGGTTTTGCTCCTCGGCATTATTATCGCCCGAAATCAGATGGAGTTCGTAATTTTTCTCCAGCTCCGAAACAAGCGTCTTTAAACCAGGACGGTAAACATTTGAAAATTTGAAATAACCACTTACTTCATTGTCTATCGCCACATAAACCCTCGACTCCTCTGCATTTTCCGGTGTCTCGATGCCTGTTACAAATTTGGACGATCCCAATATAACGCGGTGACCATTCACTTCGGCCATGATCCCCTGACCGGGTAGTTCCTCAAAGCGCTTAGTCTCATAAAAAGCAGATTTACTGATGCTTGCTGCGATGGCCTGACTTAGCGGATGTCCCGAGTGTTTTACCACCGAAAACACCATGGCCTCGGCCTCTCTATCCAAAGGCTCTCCTTCAAATTCCACATTGACGCTTCGGTTGAGGGTGAGCGTACCGGTTTTATCGAAAACGATGGTGTTGGTTCGGTGAATATCTTCGACTATATCGGTTTTTTTAAGATAGAATCCCCGACGGCCAAAAGCCCTGAGGGTGCTGCCAAAGGTAAACGGAACCGTTAAAGCCAGTGCACACGGACAGGCCACGATGAGTACAGATGCGAGCACATAAACCGCCTTGCCAAAATCGATGGTGAGCCACCATGCAAATGCACTGAATGCAATCAGCAATACAACTACAGTGAAATATTTGCTGACATTATTGATGTGATTGTTGAGCGAGTGAAGCTCATCCTTTCTTCCGCTCTGATTCCATAGCTGTGTGAGATAGCTTTGCTCGACAGGCTTTTCGACTACCAAATCGATAGAGCTGCCTACCTGACGACCGCCAGCATAGATAAAATCACCACAGTTGCGCGCCACTGGTATCGATTCTCCAGTGACAAAAGAGTAGTCGATATTGCCCTGACCGGAAATCAGCGTGGCGTCGGCAGGCACAAGTTCCTGGCTGTGGATGCGAATAATGTCGCCTTTAACAAGCTGTGCTATAGGTGTTTGAACCTCTTCTTCATTTTCAATTCGGGTGGCAGCCACAGGAAAATAGCTTCTGTAGTCGCGCTCAAACGAGAGGGCCTCGTACGTTTTACCCTGATACCATTTTCCGATCAGGAGGAAGAAAAGCAGCCCAGCCAGCGAGTCCATATAACCT
>DAIOUP010000245.1:0-4252 GCA_036759465.1 Bacteroidales bacterium | reverse complement strand
GCCGAGGATCGTGCCCCAGGTGATGGTGCAAATGCCGTAGGTATCGCAATAGAAATTGGCTTCTATGGTGAAGTCGGGGTTGAAGATTCCGGCAATTGAACCGAGCGAAGCGGCTGTTTCGTATTCAGGACCATCAACAAGCACTTTTTGATCTTTGTATGGGCCTGTGCGCAGCTGATATTCGTCAACGCCCTTGGAGCAGGCCATATTACAGCCAATCCAGCATCCATCGGGGATGCCCTGGGTGAAACGCGATTTGTAAACATCGCTGTGGATATTCACTGCATCTGGGTGCGAGCCATATTTGAAATTGTGCACCGGCAACAGGTCATAGTCGTTCATGATGTTGGTCAGGTGCGCCGTTCCTTTGGTGCGCATTTCGTTTTGCTTATCATCGAGCTCGCGCATTTCGCGGTTAAACCTGCGTCCGCGTTCCATAATGGCCTCAAGATCAACAACATTATTGAGATTGCCTTTAACACCGGGAATGCGGGCAACCAGGGCCGTTATCTTTTTGTTGCGAAATACGCTTCCAATGCCTCCGCGGCCAGCCTGCTTCAGACGTACTTTTTTACGCTTGGGATCGTAAAAGCTGAAGTTGAGCATGCCGATGAGCGAGTTTTCGGCGGCAGTACCGGCCGAAACAACCGCGATATTTTTCTTGTCCTGTTCGTTCAACGCATAGGCTTCGGTGAGCACTTCCGCAAGCTCATGGCTGTCGCGGGGTTGTGCGGGAGCGGGGAGTATTTCGACTGTATGGTTAACGCCATCGATAAAGATGATGACATCCTTCTCGGCTTTTCCCTGTACCTCAAAGGCGTCGAATCCGGCAAACTTAAGGTAAGGCCCGAAAAAGCCGCCAACATTGCTGTCCATGGGCTGGTCGGTGGTGGGCGAAATGCTTACGCAGATGGCTTTTCCTGATCCTGAATATTGGGTAATGCCTCCAATAGGTCCTGACGAGATAATGATTTCGTTGGCCGGATCATCCCATGCCGTGCGTGGCCCGGTGGCGTCCCACAGGAGTTTTAGCCCGTAACCGCGACCTCCGACGAACTTTTCTTTCATCATCGGATCGACTTCTTTCACCTTAATCTCGCTGGTGGAAAGGTTTACGTACAAAATTTTGTCGGTGTATCCCCTGTCCAGAGGGGTGAACTTGTAATCCACACGCTTAATGGGTTCGTGGGTCAAAGGAAAAGCAGCAACTTCCATATTTGTTCTGTTATATTTTTCACAAATATATGATTTTTGTCCAATGATCCATATCTAAGGTGTTCATTTATAGCAATATGTATTCTGTTGCATATCGGTTGAGCACACACAATATATTGCAGTTTACCGGTTTAACCAGATATTTAGAACGGTTTTAAATTCGTGTACTTGGCTTTCGTGACTAAATTTGCGGTAGTAATCGATCGAAGCAATGCGCTGGGAAGAAATAAGGGAGGCACTGGCAGCTTACAAGGTTGGTATTGCCGGCTGCGGGGGTCTTGGCAGCAATGCAGCTGTGGCGCTTGCCCGGGTAGGGGTCAGGCATTTTGTGCTGGCCGATTTCGACCGTGTGGAGCCTTCAAACCTGAACAGGCAATACTATTTTTTGCATCAGATCGGGGAGTACAAGACGACGGCCCTTGCCGATAACCTGCACATGATTGCCAAAGGCCTGACGCTGGAATTGCACCGTAAAAAACTGGAATTCAGCAATATTTCTGAAGTATTTGGAAAATGCGACCTTGTAATTGAAGCTTTTGACAAGGCTGAGGCCAAACAAATGATCGCAGAGGCAATGCTGGCGTACACGCCCAGGATACCCTTAGTAATGGGCAATGGTATGGCGGGTGTGGGCATGTTTCACATGATACGTCAGGAGCAATGGTCCGAAAATGTGTATGTTTGCGGGGACTTCGTTACGGAGATTGGCGAAGAAACGCCGCCCCTTGCACCAAGAGTGGGCATTGTATCGAATATGCAGGCCAATCTGGCGCTCGAACTTCTTTTAAAAAAGCATCTTGATGGAAATCGTACTCAACAACCGTAAAGAAACGATCGAAGGAGGCCCCATGACGGTGAATGAGCTGATCAAAGCCAGAAACTATACATTTAAAATGTTGGTTACCAAGGTTAATGGTCAGCTAGTTAGGGTAGAGGAGCGCGATACCGTGATGGTGAGCGATGGTGATAACGTTGATATCCTACACCTTATTTCCGGCGGATGATAACAAAGTGGTCAACAAAAACTGATGAAAAGCCAGTTGCCCCTGAAAACGAAGTGGTAATCAGGCTTGACGAGTTGTCGGTGTTTCAGCGGAAAAATCTGGTTCTCAACAGGGTAAATCTCAGTATCCGCAAGGGGGAGTTTGTTTATCTGATCGGTAAAACAGGCAGTGGAAAATCCAGCCTGCTCAAAACCCTTTATGCGGAACTTCCGGTGCTCGAAGGCAGGGCCTCTATTGCCGGCTTTGATCTTACCAGCCTCAAACGCAAGGATATTCCCTACCTGAGAAGGAGATTGGGTATTGTTTTTCAGGACTTTCAGCTGATGAACGACAGAACGGTGAACGACAATCTGGAGTTTGTGCTCAGGGCAACGGGCTGGAAGACTAAGCAGCAGATGCTTCACCGAATTAAGGAAGTGCTGCTGATGGTAGGGCTTGTCACCAAAGGCTATAAATTTCCCCATCAGCTTTCGGGCGGCGAGCAGCAACGGGTGGCCATTGCCCGGGCCTTGCTCAACAAACCCGAAATAATTCTTGCCGACGAGCCCACCGGCAATCTCGATCCTGAAACAGCCAACGGAATTCTACGGCTGCTTATGAGCATCAGCGAACAGGGTCATGCCGTGTTGATGGCTACACACAACTACAACCTCATCCACAAATTTCCGGCCCGCATTGTAAAATGCGAGGAAGGCACGCTGTCGGATACCGGCTATAAAGTGGAAAATACCTGATTTTCAGGCTCCCCGAAAATAACTTCAATAAGCTTGCGGGTATTATGCCCGTTGTGGTACATCTGCTGCAATTTAGTGGCACGCCGCGCTACCTCTCTTGATGTGAATTCGCGCCGCATTAATCGCCTGATCTGCTGCTTGATCGATTCAGGCCCGTTCGAAAGGATGCACAATTCATCAAGCGCACTTCCGCTGAGCATTTTATCATTAACCAGGCAGTAGCGACCGTTGTAAAGCGTGTTTATTAGCTTGAGCTTCAATCCCGTAGCCTGGAAGGTAACCAGCAGGTTAATATGGGCATTTTGGATGATGCCGTTGAGGGTTTCGTCGTCGGGATTGGGCAACAGGGTAACATTTGGCATGGATGCGGCCATATTGGTCAACCATTGGGGAGGGTTGAGGCCTGATATAACGAAGGGTACATCAAGGTCTCTGAAGACTTCATCAAGCAAATACCTTACGGCGCTGTGGTTCTCGTTTACCGAAAGGTTGCCGTGATAAAGCACATAGCTTCCCTTGCCCGGCAGGATTTTTACTTCCTGATGGGGATGAAAGGCAGGTATAAAATGGACGTTGTTGTATCTGGAGTTGAAGTAAGCGGCATCTTTCCTGGAAATGGCCACGATAGCACCTGCTTTTTCAAGAACCTTTTCGTAGCGTTCGAGCTTACGTGCCTCGTTGGCGAAATAGTATTTTTTCAGAAACTTCGTTTCGGCAGACGCCAGATTATGGTAGTATTCATGCTCAATGTTGTGTGTTCGAACCACAATCCTGCGGCCATCGAAGCGGCGATCGGTGAGCAGCATAGTGGTGTGAAGACCTTCGAGAAAAATAGGAAAATTGTCCTCGAGCAGCCTGCTGTTGAGTTCTTCGGAATAACGCGAACAAACGATATAGGGCAGATTTCGGAACAGATTGGTTTTAGAGAGGTCGCGCTTGTAATAAGTCACCGATGCACAAACATTTTGAAGTTCGAGTTGCATGCCCCTGCCGTATTCGAAAGTGTGCAAGTGCACTCCAACGCCTTTCTGGTACAGCGCCCTTATTTTGTGATACACATCGATCACGCCGCCATAGTTTGCAGGCCAGGGCACATCGAACGAAACCAGATGCAATTGTTTTTCAGCGGTACTGCTCATAACATGCTATCAAATGCGGCTCTTCGTTTTCCCAGCACAGCTCCTGTGCCGCTTTGGCTGCATTCACCTTCCACGCTTCATAACGTGTGCTGTCGCTAAATATTTCGTTTACGGCCAGGGCAATTTCTTCTGGTTTGTGACTATCGATACACATTCCAAC
>DAIOUP010000244.1:0-4261 GCA_036759465.1 Bacteroidales bacterium | reverse complement strand
GACCGGGACGCAGCTCAATATTATGAACTACGGTACCAAAAGGTATCTCACTCAGAAAGAGGGTGTTGCCTACGTTTGGAGCAACGCCTTTGCCGCTGATCACCTGCTGGCCTACCTTGAGACCATGAGGAGCTACGATATAGCGTTTCTCACCATCAACATAGTTGACGAGTGCGATGCGGGCGGTGCGGTTTGGATCGTATTCGATGGTCTTAACAGTACCGGGAATACCATCCTTGTCGCGCTTAAAGTCGATGATACGGTAGCGCTGCTTGTGACCGCCACCAACATTGCGCACGGTCATCTTTCCCTGATTGTTACGTCCGCCTTTGCTTTTGAAAGGAGCGAGCAGCGACTTCTCAGGTGTGCTGGTCGTAATATCGTCGAACGCGCTGATCAGCTTAAAACGCTGGCCAGGGGTTGTTGGTTTGTATTTCTTGAGAGCCATTTATCTTAGACTTAGATATTGCTGAAAAAATCAATAGTTTCACCATCGGCCAGGGTAACAACGGCTTTTTTGAATGCCGGGGTTTTGCCGGAAAGAATACCAGTTTTGGTAAAGCGCGACTTACGTTTGCCGGAATAGTTCATTGTGTTTACCGAAACCACGTTGACGCCATACAGCTCATTGATGGCTTTCTTGATCTGCAGCTTGTTGGCACGCTTGTCAACAATGAAGGCATACTGCGGCTGCTTCTCGCTGATGGCTGTCATTTTTTCGGTAATGACCGGTTTGTGGATGATCTGTATCATTGCGATAATATATTTTCGGTTACGAAAGCAACTGTTCGATGGTATTCAATGCACTTTCAACAACAAACAGCTTGCTGGCGTTGAGAATTTCGTAGGTGTTAAGGCTGTCGGCCATTACTACCTTCACATTCTGCAAGTTGCGGGCCGAAAGCACCACATTGCGGTCGGCTTTGTTCATCACGAGCAGTGCGCGACGGCCATCAAACTTGAAGTTGTTGAGCATGGCGATAACCTGCTTGGTCTTGGGCGACTCAAAAGTGAAGTCCTCAACAATGGTGATCACCTCACCCTGTGCTTTGTAAGCCAGAGCCGACCTGCGGGCCAATTGTTTTAGCTTTTTGTTGAGCTTGAAGCTGTAGTCGCGGGGTTTGGGACCAAAGATGCGACCGCCGCCAACAAATACCGGCGATTTGAGGCTTCCGGCCCTTGCAGTACCGGTTCCCTTCTGACGCTTGATTTTCTTGGTGCTGCCCGAAACTTCGCTTTTCTCCTTCGACTTGTGCGTACCCTGACGCTGGTTGGCGAGGTACTGCTTTACATCGAGATAAATAGCATGGTCGTTCGGCTGTATGCCGAAAATTTCTTCACTCAGGCGAACCTTGCGATCAGTAGCTTCGCCGCTGATTTTATGTACTACTAGCTCCATCGCTCTATTTTTAAATATCCGTTTTTAGGACCGGGAACAGCACCTTTAACAAGGATGAGGTTCTTTTCCGGAATGATTTTCACAATCTGAAGGTTGATCAGTTTCACCTTATCGCCACCCATGCGGCCGGCCATACGAAGACCTTTTACAACACGCGAAGGATAGGATGAAGCGCCAAGCGAACCTGGAGCACGCAGCCTGTTGTGCTGGCCGTGAGTAGCCTGGCCGATTCCACCAAAATGATGACGTTTTACAACACCCTGGAAACCCTTACCTTTGGAAACACCGCTTACGTCGACAAACTCTCCTTCGATAAACACATCGACAGTGAGTACATCGCCAAAGCTCTTGCGCTGCTCAAACCTAGTAAATTCGGACAGAATGCGCTTAGGTGTTGTACCGGCTTTGGCAAAGTGTCCTTTAAGGGCATTGGTGGTATGCTTTTCCTTCTTTTCATCAAAAGCGAGCTGAATGGCTTCGTAACCATCCTTTTCAAGGGTGCGGATCTGCGTAACAACGCAAGGACCTGCCTCGATGACCGTAACGGGAATATTCTTTCCGTTGCCGTCATAAATGCTCGTCATTCCAATCTTCTTTCCTAGTAATCCTGACATTTCTTTGGACTTTTAATGGTCATTCAATCTTTATCTGCCCCGCGGTCAAACCTTGATTTCAACTTCAACACCGCTGGGCAATTCCAGCTTCATCAAAGCGTCGATGGTTTGTGAGGTGGAGCTGTAAATGTCGAGCAGTCGTTTGTATGAGGAAAGTTCGAACTGCTCCCTTGACTTTTTGTGCACGAAAGTCGAACGCAACACAGTGTAAATCTTTTTGTCGGTGGGAAGCGGAATGGGTCCGTTTACCACTGCGCCGGTGGCTTTGACTGTCTTTACAATCTTCTCGGCTGACTTATCAACCAGGTTGTGGTCGTACGACTTCAGTTTAATTCTTATTCTCTGGCTCACTTTTGTAGATGATTAAGGTTACCTGTCTTATTTTATGATGCCTTTTGCTTTATTGATTACTTCCTGCGCAATGTTGTCGGGTGCCTGGGCATAGTGGCTGAACTCCATGCTCGAGGTTGCGCGTCCGGAGGTGAGGGTACGAAGTGAAGTAACATATCCGAACATTTCCGACAACGGAACAACAGCCTTGATGACCTGTGCGCCGATCTTTGCCGTTACTTCACGCAGTATTGCGCGACGCTTGTTGAGGTCTCCTGTAACATCACCCAGATAATCGTCCGGAGTATTTACCTCAACCTTCATTATCGGTTCAAGGATAACAGAAGATGCTTTGCGGCAGGCTTCTTTGAAACCGAGCTTTGCAGCCATTTCGAAGGAAAGCGAATCGGAGTCGACCGGGTGGAACGAACCATCGATAAGTCTCACCTTCATGCTGTCGAGCGGGAAACCAGCAAGAACGCCGTTCGTCATGGCTTCGCGGAATCCTTTCTGAACCGCTGGGATATACTCTTTAGGGATATTGCCGCCCTTCACCTCGTCGATAAACTGTAGCCCTGCTGCCTGGCCTTCGTCAGCCGGGCCAATAGCGAAGATGATATCGGCAAACTTACCGCGACCACCGGTTTGCTTCTTGTAAACCTCGCGGTGCTGGGCCGAGCCTGTGAGTGCTTCCTTGTAGGCTACCTGCGGACGGCCCTGGTTGCATTCCACCTTAAACTCGCGTTTGAGGCGGTCGATGATAATTTCGAGGTGTAGTTCGCCCATGCCGGAAATAACGGTCTGGCCGCTGTTCTCATCGGTACGTACCCTGAAGGTAGGATCTTCCTCAGCCAGTTTGGCAAGTGCAGCACCCATTTTGTCCATATCGCCCTGCGTTTTGGGTTCGATGGAAACATGGATAACCGGTTCGGGGAACGACATCGATTCGAGAACAATGGGATGCTTTTCATCGCAGAGGGTATCGCCGGTGCGAATAACTTTGAAGCCTACTGCAGCTCCGATGTCTCCGGCTTCGATGCGGTCGAGCGGGTTCTGTTTGTTGGCATGCATCTGCATGATACGCGAGATGCGTTCCTTTTTGCCTGTTGCAGCATTGTGGATATATGAGCCCGATTCGAGCGTGCCGGAATAAACCCTGAAGAAGGCAATCCTGCCTACAAAGGGGTCGGTGGCGATTTTGAATGCCAGTGCTGCGAATGGTTCATTCGGATCGACCTTACGAACTTCCTCGCGCTCAGTATCAGGATTGATGCCGGTAACGGCTTCAATATCGAGGGGGCTGGGCAGGTATTGAGCGATGCCATTGAGCAACAGCTGAACACCTTTATTTTTGAATGAGGCACCGCACATAACGGGTGAAATGCGCATTTCAACCGTAGCTTTGCGAATCTGTGCAATCATTTCTTCTTCAGTGATAGACTCGGGGTCGTCCATGAACTTCTCGAGCAATTCGTCGCTTTCTTCAGCAACATTCTCGATAAGCTTGAGACGATATTCTTCAACAAGTTCGGCCATATCAGCAGGGATCGGAACCTCCACCATGACCATACCTTTTGAAGAATCGTCCCAAACGAAAGCTTTGTTGGTTATCAGATCGACAACACCACGGAAATTTTCCTCTTCTCCGATGGGAATCTGGAGCGGAATCGGGTTTGCTCCCAGTCGCTCTTTAATCTGAGTTACGACGCTGTAGAAATCAGCGCCGCTGCGGTCCATTTTGTTGACAAAGCAGAGTCTCGGAACCTTGTATTTATCGGCCTGACGCCACACAGTTTCCGATTGGGGCTCAACACCACCAACAGCACAGAAAAGCGCCACGGCGCCATCCAGTACCCTAAGCGAACGTTCAACCTCAACGGTGAAATCGACGTGGCCGGGGGTGTCGATGATATTGATT
>DAIOUP010000243.1:0-4268 GCA_036759465.1 Bacteroidales bacterium | reverse complement strand
GTTCGGACGGTTTTTCGGGCTCGGTTGAAGCTGGTTTTTCCTTTACAACTTTCTCGGCCTTGCGTGCTGCAGCCGCTTCTGCTGCAACAGCGCCGTCTCCGGTTTCAACCTTGAGCTTACGGGCCGGGAAATTGATTTCATGTATGGAGTTGGTGGGGCATACTTCCACACATTTACGGCACAGCTTGCATTTTTCCGCATCAATATATGCCAGATTGTCTGCCATGGTAATGGCATCGTAAGGACATACCTGGAAGCACTTTGAGCAACCAATACAGGCCACCTCGCAGTTCTTCTTGGCGATGCCTCCCTTGTCCTTGTTGACACAGCTTACAAAAATGCGGCGGTCTTTCTTGCCTTTGGGTCTTAGCTCGATGATTTTGCGGGGGCAGGCTTTCACACATGCGCCGCAGGCAACGCATTTATCGTTTACAACGGGCAATCCGGTGGCAGCATCCATATGTATGGCATCGAAATCGCATGAAACCACGCAGTCGCCCAAACCAAGACAGCTATACTGGCACCCTCCTTCGCCTCCAAAGAGGTTGTGGGCAAAGGCGCACGAGCTGGCGCCTTCGTAGCTCACGCGCGAAGGATGATTGTTGTGGGTGCCGTTGCAACGAACCACCGCAATCTGGGGTTCCACATCGGCCACTTCAAGTTCAAGGATGGCGGCCACCTGCTTCATCACGGCATTGCCACCCACGGGGCAGTTTAATCCTTCGAGACTCCGGCGCTCACTGGCCGATTTTACGCATACCTCTGCAAAGTTGCGGCAGCCGGGATAGCCACAGCCACCGCAATTGGCCTTGGGCAGGGCTTCATCCACCAGGTCGATTCGGGGATCTTCGATCACCTTGAATTTCTGCGCCACAAAAAACAGAATCACTGCCATCACTCCGCCCAGAAGGCCAAGCAATAACAGTGCATTGATAATAATCTCATTCACGGCTCTGGATGTTTGGTTACACAATCCGTCGCTGTTTACTGTTCACGCGCAAACAGCAAAGCAAAAATAGAAAGTTTGAAGGGATAGAAAGAAAAAGCCTCAGGGCAACGATTGGCTTTGCAAGCTTATGATAATCAAATCTTTAATGATTTAACTCTTGCATATTGTTTTTACATTTGACTCGAAACGATTTGATTTTCAGTGGCCTGCAAAATAGTTTAGAAAAGTTCTAAATTGACAGGGAATCAGCTATTTAGAACATATTTAAATATAAACATGTTTTTATCTTCAGAAAAGGGCTTGAAATGAAGATTTTTTGAGCTTTTTGAAGCTTGGTATTTAGTTTGCCTATTTGGCGTAAAAGACAAAAGTCTTGTTTAACTTATTTCTGCTCAAATACAGTACGAGATAGTAGGGGACAAGCACCGCCAATGCTGCAAGCCCGGCCTGACCCTCCGCGAATCCAAAACCAACAAGTCCAAAAAGAATAAAAATAACCAAAAGAAAGGGCAAAATGTAGCCATAGAATATGGCCAGATTGCCAAGGTTTTTTTGCATGTAAACTATTACCTGTTGCCCTTCAGCATAGCTGTTCCCGGGAGTCTTGAAGGCCTTAACTTGTTTTTCCTCCATATCGGCCATGGAGCAGGCTCCTTTGGCTTGGCAAGCGCTGCAGGCCGACTGCGAGAGCACCATCACTTCTACGTATTTATCGTGTACCCGCGTTACAATACCCGGATGTTCGATGTTTTCGGCTTTTTTTGTCATGGGGTTGAGACAGATACCGGTAGAATTTTACCATTGAAAAAGTTGTGTCCATTGAGAGCGAACCAGGCGATATAGGAAGCCATTTCTCCGGCTGTTACGGGAGCCTTGTAGCCAGGGAAAGCTTCGCCGAGCATTTCGGTCTGCGCTGCACCAAGTGCGAGACAGTTAACCTTAATGCTCATGGGCTTCAGCTCTTCGGCTAAACATTCCGTAAGTATGGCGAGCGCGCCCTTGCTGGCGCTATAGAGCGAAAGACCCGGAAATTTCGCACTGCCCTGATAGCCTCCCATACTGCCAATGTTGACGATGTGGGCGCCCGGAGCAAAATAATCGGAAAGGGTGCGAACGGTGTTGAAAGGAGCTTTTACGTTCACCTTGAACATCCTGTCGAAATCGTCCGACTCCAGGGATTGAAAAGGCTTATTGATCAATAAACCTGCGTTATTTATCAAAATGTCAAGCTGATTGAAGTTCTCACCTACCGATTGCGCGATCTCGTCCGGTGCCTTTGGATGTTCCAGATCAATACCTGAAACAATTAATTTTCCATGGCTGGTTTTTTTGGCAAGCGCCTTTAATGGAGTAGTATTCCTCGACACGGCAATTACATTGTGTCCTGATTTAATAAACTCTTCAACAAGGCCATGACCAATACCTCTGCTGGCACCTGTTACAACGATGTTCATGGCTGCTGGGTGTTGAGGCTCTGGCTGCGTTCGAGCTGGCGGTTCATTTGCTGAACATCAACGGCACTAATGGTAAGCACGCCGGTTTCGTCAACTGTGATGGAGATATTCACCGGGGCGTCTTTTTTAAAAGGCTCAAAATTCATGTAAGCAATGCCTTTGAGAGGACTGCTGCTATATTTCTCGGCAATTTCGCGCGCTTCTTCGAAATCCTTGCTCAGTGGCACACGGGCCTGACGCGCAATACGTTCGGCCTCACGCATGGCGGTTTGGTAATCGCCGTTGAATACCAACAAAACCGAATTGAAGCCTTCATCGGGGTTGTTGGCAGAAGTAACCTGCGAAAATGCCTGATCGAGTTGCATGCCGTTTGGAATGCTCAAACCCAGCTCGACCGCCCAGGCAGGCAATCCCGTGAAGTTGCGCTGTGGCTCGCGTTTGGCCAGCGCCCGGCCGTAAGTGTCTTTTACCATACTGGTTTTGCGCCTGAATTCCTCATCGCTAATATCGCCCGTGGCCCGCTGCTTTTCGAGTGCATCAAGCTCCGATTGCATGGCTTCGAGCAATTCCATTTGCTGCCCCAGATTGTCCATCTGGTTGTTGAAACTCTTCAGCTCCCTTTCAAAGCGTTCGGCTTCCGATTCCTGCTTCGGGGGCTCGCACGAAAGCAGAAAAACAAGCAGAGCAAATGTGGATATACTTATGAGATGCTTGATCTTAAGCGAGTTAATAATCATATCTTTATCGTGATTGAATCACCAAAAGTATTCAATTTGCGGGTAATAATCATCCTGTGTTGCTGCTCACGTGCACAAGATGGTAAAAAAGGGTACGAATTTTGCTTTCATAAGGGTATCCTGTCCGTGCAAATGATGTTAAATTTACACGCTGAAAACCTTAGTGCATGTCGCGTTTTTGCCGCTTAAGCCTGATTGTTGTCCTATTTCCGCTATACTCTGCTTTGTTGGCGCAACAACCTGCCAAAGCTGGTGATCAGCAGGCCTGGGTGGCCCACATGCTGCAGAGCGATGCCAAAAAGTTGCTCAATTTTATGTCGCCCATGGTGGATGTTGAATTGCCCACACAACGCGGCGCGTATAACCAGAGTCAACTGCAAACGGTGCTTTCCACATTTTTCCGACAGCATCCTCCCTCGGCAATCTCTATTGACCAGCAGGGCGCACTGAATCCTAGAAACGACTATTTCATAGGCACTTACACCAGCGGAGAAACCGAATACCGGCTCTATATTCAGGCGGAGAAAAGGCCCGAGGGACATAAAATATTTTCGTTCAGCATACAGCGCAAATGACTTCTAAACAACATATCGACCACCTAATCGAACTTGCTATTGCTGAGGATTTTGGTGATGGCGACCACACCAGTCGTGCAACTATACCTGTTGATGCGTTGGGCAAAGCGGAGCTGCTTGTCAAAGAACCTGGTGTGCTTGCTGGTATGGATATTGCCCGAAGGGTTTTTGCCAAAGTTGATCAGGCGCTGGTTTTTGATCCCCTGCTTAAAGATGGTGATGTTGTCCAGCCGGGCGACAAGGCTTTCGTGATTTCCGGTAGCTCGCGTTCAATATTGTCGGCAGAGCGGCTGGTACTCAATTTTATGCAACGCATGAGCGGCATTGCTACCTGCACGCGACAATACGTGAGACTTATCGAAGGCACCGGTGCAATATTGCTCGACACCCGCAAAACCACACCCAACAACCGCATTTTCGAAAAAATGGCTGTGGCCATCGGTGGAGGCCAAAATCACCGGTTCGGTCTGTTTGATATGGTAATGATCAAAAACAATCACGTGGATTTTGCCGGTGGGATTGATAAAGCCATCAGTTCAGTTCAAGCCTATCT
>DAIOUP010000242.1:0-4272 GCA_036759465.1 Bacteroidales bacterium | reverse complement strand
GTTTGATGATCAACGATATTGTGAGTGATCTGCCCGAGTTTCGTTCCGTGGTGATGCACGGCGGTCCGGTGCAGACTGATAACGTCTATTTTTTGCACACCCTTGGCAATGAAGTTCCCGAAAGTGCAGAGATTATGAAGGGTTTATACTGGGGAGGCGATCTCGATACCCTGAAAGAGATGATGACACTTGGCCTTGTAAGCCCATCGCAGGTGCGATTCTTTCTCGGCTACTCAGGTTGGGCTTCCGGACAGCTCGACGATGAGTTGAGGCGCAATTCATGGGTAGTGTCGGAGGCTACGGCCCGTTCGCTCATACACATCAAACCCGAGCGCATGTGGCAGCATTTTCTGCAACGTATGGGACCTGCCTATGATCTGTGGAGACGTTTTCCTACTGATCCGCAGCTGAACTGATAAAAAAACCGGGTTAGGGCCCGGTTTTTTTGCTATTGGAACATTCGGATGAAAATGTCAGTCAGCTCCGGTCGCAGTATGAGGGTGAAAATCAGTCCGAAAACTGCCCCTGAGAAATGCGCAAAATGCCCGATATTGTCGGTGCCGCGTCGGCCCATGTAAATTGAATAGATAAGATAAAGTATTCCAAATAGCCAGGCCGGCAGTGGAATGGGAATAGGGAAAATTATCAATGTCGAATTGGGGACAATTAAAATGGCTGCGAAAAGCACGGCTGCCACTGCACCCGAGGCTCCAACTGCGTTGTAATAGGGGTTTTCCTTGTTGCGGCCATAGTCGTAAATATTGGCAAACAAAACGCCTCCCAAATAGAGCAGGAAGTAATACATCAATCCTTTTGGTCCTCCAAACCACAATACAAAAGCCGACTCCACCACCTTTCCAAAGGAGTAGAGAACAAACATATTGATCAGCAGATGAGCCCAACCGGAATGGAGCAGTGCATAACTGACAAAACGCCATGATTGCTTTCGCTCATATATCATCCAGGCATTGAATTTCAGCCTGTTGAACAGCTCTTCGTTGCTAAAGGCTATCAACGAAACGAGCACTGTGATAATGATGATTGTGAGGGTCATTCTGTTGCTTCGGTTTGAGCGCCGGGGTTTTCGGTTTTTGTGTGGTCAATCTCACTGCCCAACATGCTATGGGGGATGAGGTATATGGCTACCATGACGATTGCAGCTGCAAGCGGCCATGGTTTATTCTGGGGTCTTTTGCGCAGTACAAGCCACGCTATCAGCCACATAAGGAATGAAACTGCCGTTTTATTATCCGTTAAATCAGTACCCCAGGGCCATCCTGTCCAATAAGCATCAAAGGCATATTTCTGAACGATAGGTCCAAGCACCAGGCCGCCGGCAAAGAATAGCAACAAGGTGTAAAAACTCAGCTTCTCAGCACGTTTGCCTCCTGTAAGTACCTCAAGTCCAGTACGCATGCCAAACACCATGGCGAAAAACATAAAGAACACATGAGGCACCAGAACAAAGCCCGGAACTGGTCCTTTAAACCTGATGACCACTGGTTCGGCTGTCAAAGGGTATGATTTTTCGCCATCCATCAGGGCTATCTGGTATTCAACCTTTCCGGCGGCGGGCTGCTCAGGAATGGCAAAGCGCAAAGTGTCGTTTTCGGGCTGCACTTCTAAGGCTGTCCAATCGTCGAAACTCTTGAATCGCTTATAGCGATAGTTTGCCCAGATACCTTCGGGTACTTTAATATCGACGATGGCATCCTGGCCGGTGTTGTGGCTTCGGATAAGCCGATACTTGATTTTTTCGCCTTTAAGTTCAAGACTTCCACGCACAGGGTAGGTAGGTCCGGTAGAGCGCTGCCAAATGGCCATAAAAGCCATAAGCAGGAAAGCGGTAATCCACAAAAAGATGCTTTTCTTCATTTTCTGTTTATCTATGTCTTTGTTATCAATTCATTAATTAGCCGAAGCGGTATGATTGGCCAGTGCCTGATAGAGAATCTCGTGGATTTTGGGCCTGATACCCAGCTTTGCCAGCTGATTGTCTTCGGCATTGGGGAAGACGCGGTTCGACAGGAATACAAACACCAGTCCGTTTTCGGGATCGGCCCATGCAATGGTACCGGTGAAACCGGTATGTCCGAAGCTTTTCATTGAAGCAGCATCAGCCATCGCACGCGCGCCCCCATTCTTGTCGAGCGGAGGTTTATCGAATCCTATGCCTCGGCGATTGCCGCGATTAGCGAAATGAGCCTGATTGAAAAATATAATGGTTTCAGGTCTAAGGTATTGAAATCCATTGTGTTGGCCCCCATCGAGCATCATCTGCATCAGTCGGGCCACATCGGTAGCTGTCCCAAAAAGGCCTGCATGACCCGAGATGCCCCCCATCATGGCTGCACCCTGATCGTGAACATAGCCCCTGATGAGCTGAAGGCGAAACGTTTTGTCATGCTCTGTGGGAGCGATTCGTGTAGGGCTGAATTTTCGTAAAGGGTTGTAGGTTAGCGTGTTGAGGTTCATTGGCTTGTAAAAGGTTTCTTCAAGCCACTGGTCCATTTCTTTGTTGGTGAGCAGCCTCACCAGATCGGGGACAAAGTACAGCCCCAGATCGGAATAACGGTACTCTCTGGATTTCAGCTTGCTGGCAACAATCTCGTCGAAAATACCATTCCTCCAGGTGCGAAGCATATACATGCTGTCGGCCACATGCCATGGATAGTCGTCGGTCATGGTTCGGCTGTAAACTTTGCTGTCCGGGTCTGTTCGGCTGACGGTGCGGGTGTAGAATGGTATCCAGCCGTCGAGCCCGCTCTGATGCGTCAGAATGTCCATCCAGCTGATGCGTGCTTTGTCGGTTTTGCGCAGCCATGGAAAGTGTGTGCCAAGGGTGTCGGAAAGGCTTATGAGGCCATCCTCGGTAAGTTTCATGAAAACCAGCGTGCTTGCCAGCACCTTGGTGAGCGAAGCCAAATCGTACAAGGTGCTGTCGTTTACCGCTTCGTCGCCATCGTAGGTAAGTTTACCATAGGATTTTCTGAAGACAATCTCACCATTTTTGAGGGCAACAATCTGGCATCCGGGGAACGCTTTTCGGCGAATGCCATCCTCGATAACCGAATCGATTTGCCGAACATAGGCAAGGGGAATCTGGACAGGGTTTGCTTTGGCCTGCTCGGATGGAAGTGCCTGTTCTTTCAGCGGAAGCGTTTCCTTTGCTTCGGCAAGCGATAATCCGTGGCCGGCAATAAAACCTGCTTTCAGGCTAACAGGCAATCGGCCGGCAGCCTGGGTTTTACCCACCAGAACCTCCGCCAATGCTTTATGAGCTTCTTCGCGATCCTGATATCCTATAAGGATTGCACGGTGGTTTTCGCCAATTTCGAAAAGATCGAGTGCATAAGGCGATGCAAAAATGTTGAGCACAACGGGCATTTGGGCAGCGGCTTGTTTGACGAAGGAAATGGTTTCGGGCGTAATGCCGAATTGCCTGTTGGCCAGGATGTTGGTATTATGAATATTGATGATCAGCAGGTCGAAGCCCGACAGCCTTTCGAGCATAGAGGCGCGATCCTGCTGACTGCTGTTTTTAGCCAGATGAAGCGAAGTAATTTTCAGACCACTTGCCCTGAGGAAACCGTCGACGGGCGAAGCTGAAGCCTGTCCCAGCGCAATGGAAGCAATTTTGGAGTTATTGTTCGAAAGCGGCAACAGATTAATCTGATTACGCAGAAGGGTAATGGCTCCGGTAAAGAGTTGATTGATAAGGTCCTTGTATTCAGGTTTGTTGAGGTCGTTTCGCAGGTTTTCGGTAAATGAGGGACGCCAGGCGTTAAGACTGGCCATGTATTTGTAGCTGAGCACTCTTTTGCAATGGTCTTCCAGCACGCTTTCAGGAAGTCGGCCCGATCTTATGGCTTGCCGGATGGTGCTGATGGCAAGGGGTAAATTTTCGGGTAAGAGCAGAATATCATTTCCGGCCTCGAGCGCCATGAGTTCGATAGTGCCGGACGGCTGAACGGATGTAACGCCCTTCATATCGAGCCCGTCGGTTACGATCAGGCCTTTGAAGCCCAGTTCGTTTCGCAGTATTTGTGTTACTATCCCGGGCGAAAGGGATGAGGGCATTTTTGGTGTGTCGTCGAATGCGGGTATGTGAAGATGTGCAGTCATTATACCCTGAATGCCGTTATCGATGAGGTATCGGAAGGGTAAAAGCTCAGTTTTTTCGAGGGATTCGCGGCTGCTGTTGATCACCGGAAGGGTGTAGTGCGAGTCGTTTTGTGTATCACCATGACCCGGGAAATGTTTCGCACATGC
>DAIOUP010000241.1:0-4273 GCA_036759465.1 Bacteroidales bacterium | reverse complement strand
GCGGTAAGCCTGGTTGTAACTGTCGGCCGAAAATAGAAACATCAGCTTGTTCATCCCGTTGCGGTTGCGGTAGGCAAAGGTGATCATGGCGGCATACTCGCTTTTGAGCCCTTCGAGCTCCTTTTGCAGGCGGCTAAGCTCGCGCTGAGTCTGGATTAGCTGGTTGTCGAGCCTGCTGATCTGGGTTCGCAGGGTGGCTATGAGGTTTTCGCGCTGCTTCAACCTTGCCTGAAGCAGATTCAGTTCCGAAAGGGTATTGGTTTTGGATTGTCGGGTTTCTTCGAGCAGTTTGCTCACAAGCGACAATTCTTCTTCTATTTTCTTCTTGCTGGCTTCTAGCTCCGATTTGCGATCGTCCGTCTGGGCAAAGGCGTGGCCAGCCGAAAAAAGCAGGACAAGCGTTAAAGCAAAGCCAATCAATTTCCGCATCATGCGTGTAAAATTACTTCATTTTGCTGAAGTTGTCAGGAATTCTGAAAGGCATGGGTTGCGGCACATCCAGCTCGGGTTTCTGATAGCGTATGTTGAGCATCATGCGGCGGGAGGCATTCACTTCAAACAGCATTTGAGTAGGCACAATAAGATTGCCAGATGTCTCGAAAGCCGAATAGGTTACCTGAAGCTTATGTGTTTCGTCGCCAATTTCCTTAAAATTAATGCGGCTTATTTTGTAATTCTCAGGGTTCAGCCAGATGCTTTGCACGAGTATCTGTTGCTGCTCATCTTTTCGGAGGTAGCGTTTCTTCTTTGCGCGGCCAGTGCTGCTCAGGCGGTACTCGCGGCTATCGATGGCAGCCCGGAAGTTTTCGGTTTCGTAATTGACAAGGTCATTTCCGGTGAGCAGCGACTGTAAAAGATAGAAGTCGGCAGTAGAAGAAAACAGGTTATTAATCAACGTAAAATCATCGTTGTAATAAGTTTTGTCGAGCCTGTTGATCAGTTTCACCGAATCGGGGGTTATGAGCAGGCGGGCAGCTTCAATATTGAGCATGGGCGTGAGGCTGATCCAGATGGCGCTGTCGCGCCTTATGCGCAGCTGACCGCGAAGCTCGGTGGTGTTTTTCTTGTCGTCGGTTAGGGTTATAATCAGCCGGCTCGAGAACCAGTCGTAATTGAGCTGAGCCTCTTTCATCCGATCAAGAAGATAGTTTTCGCCATACTCTTTCAGTGGAACTTTCATCGCCTTGCGCGTGCTTCGGCACGAAGGAGCGGCCAGCAACACAAATACAAACAGACTCACAAAAAGCAGCTGTTTACTCATACAACTTTCCCTCCCTTGCTTTTCGATCAAGAAACTTAGAGCCTTCGCCGGCGGCCTTGGCTTCATTCCATTGCCGCTGTGCCTCTTCCTTACGTCCTAACTTGAACAAAATGTCGCCATGATGCTCGATGATAGTGGCATTGGGCTTGTCGGATGCCTTGAGGGCTTTCTCTATGTATTGCAAAGCCTGATCATACTGCCCAAGTTTGTAGAGCACCCAGGCATAAGTATCCAGAAATGAGGCATTGTCGGGCTGAAGCTCGAGCGAGCGGGCCGACATTTCTTTGGCTTTTTCCAGTCGTTGCTTCCTGAGCGTCAGATAGTAGGCGTAATTATTGAGCACGGTGGCATTGGCCGGGTTGATGGACAGGGCTTTTTCGTAGGCGGCATCGGAAGCTTCGAAATTGTTGAGCTTATTGTACGTATCGCCGATGCTGCTGAAAAACTCGCCGAGAAGTCGATCGTTGTTTACCACAAGCCGGCGGCCTGTTTCGAAGGTCTTGAGTGCAGCCTCGTATTTTTTCTGCTGGTATTTGGCATAACCGTCAAAAAGGTAAACCAGTGGCTGTTCGGGGAAATATCCAAGCGCCTGCGCCGCATGTTTTCCTAGCATATCGTAGTCCGAAAGCTGAATATCGGTAAACAAGAGTGTTTCCCACACGGCGTAATTGTTGGGTTCCATGGTGGCGGCTGCCATAAATTGCTCGCGTGCCTTCTCCAGATCGTTGCGTCGCAGGTACACATCGCCAAGCAACTGATGCCCTCTGGGACTGTCTGGATGTGTTTTCAATAGCATGGCGGCAATGCGCTCCGCTTTCTCGTTGAGCTCTTCCGAAAAAGTGGCGCCCTGAAACCACAGCGCCATCACCTGCACTTTTGTCTCCACATCAAGCGCTGGATTGGCAAAGGCTTCGAGCAACATATCGAAAGCCTTTTCTTCGTCGCCCTGATCTTTATAAAACTCGGCCAGCGACATAAGCACATTAGGATCTTCGGGATCGGTTTCGCGCATTTTTTCGTACTGCCTGCGAGCCTTGGTGGTGTCGCCGTTTTTCAGGTAAAGGTCGGCCAACATGGCCTGATAGCGCACTTCGTATGGATAGGCCGCTGCCAGCTTTTCTACCTCGGTAATGGCAGCGCCCGCATTGTTGTTCATCAGATGCAGGTTAAACTTCTGCATGCTCAACTCCTCATTAAGTCCTGCAATGCGCTCAAGGCTGTCGAGCGTGCTCAGCGCTTCGGGAATCCTTCCCATGGCCACGTAGGCCTGTGCCAGCTCGCTGTAAAATTCCTGTCGTTGTGGCTTCAACCGTATAAGCCTGTGCCAAGTGTCGAGCATCTCGTCGTAGCGGGCTCCCATCTTGCAAAGCTGGGCCAGCCTGAGCAGATACCACTCGTTGGATGGGTTCAGCCCGGCCGCCTGCCGCGCCATCTGCAGGGCATCCTCCATGCGTCCTTTGCGGAAATAAAGCTCCGAAAGCTCAAACATGCTGGCGTGGTCGTCCGGATTTGCCTTGAGGGCCTGTTCGAACCGGCTGATGGCCCTTTCGGGTTGTCCGGATATCTTCTCGCGAAGACCATCGGAAAACAGCATGGCGTTCTGTCGGCTGCGGGCAAAATCGATGCTGTCTTTTTTTTGCTTATCAACACCCTTGCGGGTTGTTTTCTGCGGCGATGCACAGGAAGTCGCAAGGGCAAGCAGTGCAGGTAGCAGGTATGTGATGAGTTTATTCAAGGTAAATCTGAAATTTATTGCAGAACGTTTAGTCGATCACTTCATTGTAATCGCCAATGCTGTACACATCAAAGCGCCCGGCAAGCTGGGCATGGTTGCCGATCATGCTGTTTTCGATATGCTTGTTTTCGATGCGGGCATTACTTTGTATGATGCTGTTGCGCACCACAGAATTTAGGATGGCTGAGCCTTCGCCAACTGACACGTAAGGGCCTATAATGCTGTTGGTTATAACAACTCCTTTGCCGATAAAGCAGGGCTCGATGATAATGGCTTCATCCAGGTCGGCCTCATCCGAAATGAGGTTTTCCGAATCTTTCAGATGGTGCAGCACTTCGCGGTTGGTGTCAACAGTGGCATCCTTGTTGCCGCAGTCGAGCCAGGCATCCACACTTTCGGTGCTGAAACGCGTGCCTTTTTTCATCATATTCTGCAAGGCGTCGGTAATGCCATACTCGCCTCCGGTAGTGATTTTCTTGTCCAGCAAATATTGCAGCTCGCTTCGTAGGTATTCACCGTCGCGGAAATAATAGATGCCAATGATAGCCAGATCAGAAACAAGGGTTTTGGGTTTTTCGTGAAATCCTTCGATGGTGCCGTCGGAGGCAAGTTTCACAACACCAAACTGTTGTGGGTTTTCCACTTGCTTCACCCAGATGGCGCCTTCCTTGTGGTCGTCGAGCCGGAAACTTGCCCTGAAGAGTGTATCGGCATAGGCCACGAGCACCTTCCCTTTCAGCAGAGGTTGGGCACACAATATGGCATGCGCCGTTCCGAGTGCTTCGTGCTGGTAGTGGATACTGCCTTTCGCTCCCACCGAGGCGGCTATTTGAAGCAACTTTTCTTCAGTTTCCCTGCCGAAGTTTCCAATTACAAAACCAATCTCGCCAATGGGCTCAGGAAGCACCTTGGCAATATCTTCCACAAGCCTTTGCACTATGGGTTTTCCGGCCACCGGAAGCAAGGGTTTTGGCGTTGTCAGGGTATGCGGACGCAGGCGCTTGCCCATGCCTGCCATTGGTATGATGATGTTCATTTAGCTCTGTTTGATTAATTTATAATTATTTACCTGTGTGGCCGAATCCTCCTTTACCTCTTTCGGTGCTGTTCAGCTCGTCGGCAAGCTCCCAGCTCACCGTTTCGTGCTTTGCGACAATCATTTGAGCAATTCGGTCGCCGTGCCTGATCTCGAAAGGCTGATCACCAAGGTTGATGAGTATTACGTTGATTTCGCCGCGATAATCGGCATCAATGGTTCCCGGGCTGTTGAGCACCGT
>DAIOUP010000240.1:0-4299 GCA_036759465.1 Bacteroidales bacterium | reverse complement strand
TTGTTAGGGCGATGAAAGCGATAAGAAACAGCAGCCTGGTAACAGTTTTGATAACACTGGTGTCGGCAGCAGCTTCATTAACGGCTAATGCGCAAACAGGTGCTGCCATCGACAGCCTTATGCGAACAATGCAATGGAGGCAAAAAAACAATTCTGAGTGTATTGCCGCAGATATGATGATGCGCTGGCAGGGCGAAGAGGAGCGGTTTAGGGCAGCTTTTGCCTGGACGGCTCAAAATATCCGATACGACCTTGCCGCATTGAGAGATAATAAGCTCTACAATCATCAGGAATTGGTGTCCAATGCTTTGAGCAAAAGGATGGCACTTTGTGAAGGCTATGTTGCCGTGCTCGACAGCCTGTGCAGATTGATGGGAATTGAAACGTATAAGGTACCCGGTTATACCCGCTGGCAGGGCAAGCTGCAACCCGAACCGCATCTTTGGATAGCTGTGAAGCTCGGTGGGACCTGGTATCTTTCAGACCCCACATGGGCATCGGGTGGCATCGTGAACGGGCGATATCGAGCTGATTACGACACCCTTTGGTTTATGAAGCCTCCCGATAAGATGATCCGCTCTCACATGCCTTATGATCCTATCTGGCAGCTGTTGACGCAGCCTCTAACACACAGGGGCTTTGTGAATGCCGATGGTAGCACATTGCCCGGAAAATGGCAGTTCAACGACAGTATTACAGTTTATTTACAGCAAGCAATGCTTAACCAGCATTTGGCTGAGCTGAGGCGCATTCGTCAGGGCTTTTCGCACCAAAGCCTTCAACCGCGAATTAGTTTTTTGGAGCAGTCGGTAAAGGTCCAGCAGCACAATGCCGTGGTGGAGCTGATGCGCCAAAGCAATGCTTTGTTCAATGCAGCTGTTGGAGCATACAACGAAGCAGTTGAAGCTTTTAACAGCCGCAAACCCCGAAAACAGGTTATGGCATCCCTGATCAGGGCAGGGCAATTGCTCGAAAGTGCGGGAGCCATGCTTCCAAAACAAAACGTTCCAGTTTCACTGCGCGACGAACTGAGCTTGATGCGTCGGCAGATCCGTGAACTGGAGGCAAGGCTGCGCGAGGCAGAAAGCAAATGGTATTGAGTTTGGTGGTTAATTGGCCTATTGTAATGATAAGTTTGGCGTAGTCGGCAGACTACGCCAAACTATTAAAGAAACAGACTACGCCATACACTTATATTGGAATACTACGTCAAGCGACGCAAAGCCAACTGCCTCCGTCCGCAACTTGACCGGCTGAACATTTCAAATGCTCTAAAAAAATGGCTTGTCTCAGGCACTTGACTATTTTAATATGTCTTTGCAAACAGCTACATTTGCTTGAGAACCAGAACCAAATGAAACCAGTTTTTGCGACGGCATTCCTTGTCGTAATGTTATCCTTTTCAACAACATACCTTTTTGGTCAGAACTATTTTGCCTGCGGGCCACAGACGGGCACATGGCAATACGATACAGTGTTTGTCGACTGCGATGTGCAGGTGCCTGCCGGTGCTTTGCTGCAGATAATGCCGGGCACCAAAGTGATATTCAGAGGTTATTACTCGCTACAGGTTCAAGGCAGCCTGAAAGCTTTGGGAACTGCCGCCGATAGTATAGTATTTACCGTTGCCGACACCACAGGCTTTGGCAACATACATTCCACCACCGGTGGCTGGAACGGCCTCCGATTCGAGTTCAAGCCAATTGCAAGCGATTCTAGCCTTTTCAGTCATTGTATTTTTAGATATGGCAAAGCGGCAGGCGATTCGTCGAATTGCTACGGTGGTGCTGCAAGGGCATTGCAAACCGACAAGATTGCTTTCAGGCATTGCTCTTTCGTCAGCAATTATGCATTCTATTGGGGCGGAGCTATATACGGATACAAAACGAATGTGCTGGTTGAGCATTGTCGGTTTGTGCGCAATCATGCAGGCAACGACGGGATGGTTTATGGCTATGGTGGGGCTTTAAGTTACGTTTCGGCCGAACCCGATATCAGGCATTGTTATTTTGCCTACAACAGTTCGACGGGCATAGGAGGAGCGGCCTCATTCGAGTATAGCCGGCCCTTGCTTATGAATAGTGTTTTTGAACACAATTTCAGTGCTCTGGGTGGTGCTGTCGGGTTTCTGCGTTCAGTGCCCAATCGTCCCATAGCCAATTTGCTGGTGCGCAACAATGAGGCGGTGTTTTTTGGTGGCGGAATAGCCAGCATCACGGCATCGCCCGAGATGACCAACCTAACCATTGTGAACAACCATGCCCCAATGGGTGGAGGATATTATTGCAATTATGAGGCTCATGCCAAGCTTTACAACAGCATTCTCTGGGGCAATACCTGCTATGGCGATTTTGGTTCTCAGGTGTGGATATGGGACGTAAACTCAATGCCCGAGTTTCATCATTCTGTCGTTCAATTTGGAGTTCAGGGTTTTGGCGGGAGCACTTTCATTGGAGTTTACAACAACTGCATTGAGTCTGATCCGCAGTTTGTGGACGCTACCGGCAACAATTTCCGGCTACAGGCCTCCAGTGCGGCCATCAACACAGGCACTGCTACATTGCCTTCCTATATATTGCCCGAAACCGATCTCGATGATCTTCCCCGAAACGTGAATGGGTCACCCGATATGGGCGCTTTTGAGTATCAGGGTCTTGTGGGACTGCCCACGATTGCAGCACCTCACCTCGATTTAAGGGTTTTTCCAAATCCGGGTGGAACGGCCATGCGTATCATCTTACCAGAGGGTGTAGAGGGCGTCATTCAGCTCAATATTTTTTTGTCCGATGGGAGGCTATTGGCCAGCTTCAACAATCCGGCCGTTCGGAACGGACAGATTTTTATTGGCGAACTGCTTCAACGCAGGGGAATACGGATAGGAGAATTTATTTTGCAGACCATTAATTTCGATAGAAGTCAATCGGTTGCAAGAGTTTTTTATCAGCCGAGCAATCGCTGAATCACCTGATAAAACACCTCTTTGTTGATTGGCTTAACGAGCACATCGGTAGCACCAGCCTCCATGATCATGCGCAGCTCGTCGGGTTGGGAGTAGGCAGTTTGAACGACAATCGGGAGTTTTGGATATTTATTACGAACGATTTTTGTAGCTTCCAATCCATCCAAAACAGGCATTTTAATGTCCATCAGCACCAGATCGTAGGTTTTTTGCTTCAGAAGTTCAATGACTTCTGCGCCGTTGCGGGCCCTATCGATAATCAGCGCGACACCTGATAGAAGCATGCGAAGGTATTCGAAGTTATCGTCTTCGTCTTCGGCGATCAGAAAATTGAACTGAGGCGGTATTTTTGATAGTGGTTGATTAGAAGTCTCTGTATTATTTTTTGATTGACTTTCAACAACTATACCGGGTAATACAATCGTAAAAACTGATCCCATGCCTGGAGTCGACTGCACTTCAATTCTACCTTTCAAGAGTTTTACAAGGCCATCAACGATGCTCAGCCCAAGTCCATTGCCACGTATTGCAAGTTGTTGCGGCTTTTCGCCCCTAAAAAAGCGCTCAAAAATATGATCGAGGTCTTTGGGCGGTATTCCAATGCCGGTATCGCTCACCGAAATATGAATGTCCTTATCAACAATATCATAGCTAAGAGTAATGCCTCCTGTTTGGGTATATTTCACCGCATTATCGAGTAGCCCGCTGAGTGCCTGTCGCAGTTTGGCCCTGTCGGTAAAAATTTCTGCTGATTCATTGTCACTGATTTCCAGCGATATGGAAAGTCTTTTGTCGGTGCAGGCATTTGCAAATGTCAGCTTCAGATCATTAAGGAATGGTATGATGCCAAATCTCAGCTCCTCGACGCCCATGCGCTCGGCATCCATACGCGACACAATGAGTACGTCGTCGATTATGCGAAGAAGCTGTTCGGCATTGCTGTTGATAATTTGCACAAACTCGCGCTTTTGATCGTCGGGAACTTCTTCAAACAATAAGTCGGAGAATCCAAGGATGGCATTAAGGGGAGTACGTATTTCGTGGTTGAGGTTGTTCAGAAATGAAGTTTTCAGCTGGTCACTTTCTTCGGCTTTCTGTTTTGCAGCCAACAGCTCTTTTTCGTTTTTCTTGCGCTCGGTAATGTCGATAAGCAGGCCTATCAGCCCTTCCACCTCGCCATCAGGACCATGAAACGCCGACTTGCTTACCAGCACATTACGCTCGCTTCCATCTTTCATGGTTATCGTTCTTTCGCGCAGCTGAGTGGTTTCCCTGCCTTCGAAAATGAGCATATCATCGGCATGGTTTTTAGCTGCTACGTTTTGAATATCCCATTGGAA
>DAIOUP010000239.1:0-4311 GCA_036759465.1 Bacteroidales bacterium | reverse complement strand
GTATTAGTGAGGCAAACTCCGGAGTGTTGGAAGCCCTGAGGGCAATGCGAAAATAGAGGGTGTTTGCAAAGCGCTTCCAGCTGTCGAGATTGCCCTGGTAGAGCACATCGGCTGCGGCATAGCCCTGATAGCCAAAGCCCTGATATTTCTCAATGTTGGCCACCGCCTCGCGAAGCTCTTTCAACAGATCGAGGTAAATATCTTTCTGGCTATCGAAAGGTGGCTTAATTTCACGGAATGCTCTGAAATAGGGCAGGTCGCCATACATATCCGTTACCTGCTGCATCATATACACATTCCAGATGCGAGCCACGTTCTCCTTAATGGGGTTTTCGATCTCCCGCGAAAGGTTCATAACGTGGTAGTTGTAGTGCATTGGGGCAAAGTTGGCCCGCGAATAATACCATTCCCAAACGTCGTTCCATGCACGCGGTTCATAATTGTCGGAGGTGAAGTTGGCCCCCACCTGAATGTTGGCAAAATGCTGGGCATATACCGATCCGCTGATCTGATGCATCCACTGCCAGATGCCTACGCTGAGTCCCGAACCGGTAACAAGTGAGCGGGTAAACAATGGCCCGGGATCGATGCGGGTGCTGGTGGTTTTCGGGCGGTCGAGCTCTTCAAAATTCTTGGTACAGGCTGCCAGTATTAACCCTGCCAAAACGAAAAATAATATCTTGTTTTTCATGGTCTTAAACTTTTTCTGTTAAAATGACAGTTTGAGGCTCATGCCCATATTGCGCAATTCGGGATAAGCATATATTTCGTAACCCGGGTTGTTGCCCGTGCCAAAGGTCGATTCGGGCGAGATGTTTTTGGTCTTGCGCATCAGATAAGCCAGGTTGTTGGCAAACACGGAAACCGACAGCTCGCTGAAGGGTGTGTTTTTGAGTTGCTGACTGCCAAAGTTGTAGCCAAGGCTGAGCGAGCGGAAACGGATATAGGAAGCGTCGTAAACGAAGGCTTCGTGAATGCGTGAAACACGATCCCAATACTTTTGCGGGTCAACGGCAAAGGTGCCTTCAACACCGTTTTTTACGCCCGTGACCATATAGCCCATGTTGAAATCCTCAGGGCGAATGTTAGGATCGCCGGCATCCTGAGCCAGTTTCACTGCCCGGTACCATTCATCGCGCCCTTCGAGGGTAAAGCCCAGAGTACCATACTCAGCACCAACCATATTGGTCACCGAAAACAGCTGATGGCCCAGTTTACTGTCGAACTGCAGGCTGGCAAACCAACGCTTGTATTCAAAATTGCTGTTAAGACCCATGAGATATTTTGGAGTGGCATTTCCGAGAACGTTATCGTCGAGTATTGCGCCCGAAGGAGCTGTTTTTAAGCGTGGCAGATTTTCCGAATCGAGGATAATGCGTCCCTGATCGTCGCGGTCGAAAGCCGTTCCGAGCATTACGCCTGCGGGTTCTCCGAGGCGGGCCACCACGCGCATACCTGAAACGCCTCCCTGTGTGATGAGGTCGATCTGGTCGCTCAGCTCTTCAACCTTGCTCCACTGACGGGTGAAGTTGAGTCCAACACCCCAGCGCATCACCGGCTTATAGATGATTCTATAGTTGGTGGCCAGCTCAATACCGCTGTTGTTTACAAAGCCTGAGTTGATAAAGCCCGAATTAAATCCCGACGAAGGCGGGAGCGGATTGTTGAAGATCTGGTTGCGGGTGCCGGTTTGATACCATGCCAAATCAGCGCTCAGGCGGTTTTTCCACATGGCCAGCTGCACGCCAACTTCCTTGCTCACAGTATATTCGCTTCGCAGGTTGGGCTCTGGTCTGTCGGCATTGAAAAAGCCATAAGGCAAGCCGTTGAACTGGTTGGGCGTGGTGCCATACTGGAAGTAACGCTGTCCGGCGATATTGCCACCCGAACCTACCCCGGCCCACGAAGCGCGAAGCTTAAGCAAGTCGATGGTTTCGGGCATGGTAAAGGTTTCGTTGAGCAGCCAGCTCAGACTCACCGAGGGATACTGATACGACCAGTATTTTGGGGCCAGCACCGAGGTCCAGTCGTTGCGGAAGGTGAGGTCAAGAAACACCATGCGACGATAGTCGGTGCTGAGCATGGCGTAGAGCGAGTGAATGCGAATGTCGGTCATTCCATTGGAAACCACGGGGTTGACAAAGTTCTGAATCACATACGGTCCAAACTCGTTGATGAGGCCGCTTTCCGATGAGGCGCTTAGGCCACGGAAGCTGCGTTGCATGATGTTGCCGCCACCCGAGATACTTAGGAAGATTTTATCCATTTGTTTACTCCCGCTGAGCAGGAAGTCGTAATTGCCTTCCATAACCTGCAGGCGCTGGAAGCTGCCGGTGGCCTTGCCTTCGGCCTTGAAATAGGTTTTGTTGGCAGTGATGCGTTGGCGTTCGTCGTTGTAGAAGTCGAGGCCAGCTTTGGTGGTAAGTCTGAGGTCGAAGCCCAGATCGAAGAGTTTTTTCAGGTCGAGGTTCAGGCTGGCAAATCCCATCATTCGGTCGCGTCGGTCGGCGTTGGTGTTGCGGTTCACCGCCCAGTAGGGATTGTTGAGCAGGGGCGAGCTGGCATAAACGGGGTCCTGGTTAAGGCTCACGCTGCCATCGCTGTTGCGCCTGTAGCGGCTGGTCCACACTACCGGAAAGCCGTTCACCGTGCGGTAGGGATCAAGCTGGTCGAGGCCCACCGATACTGGTTTTAGTGTAAAAAGATAGATGGGATTGTCGGGCGAACCGGCCAGATTGGGCCTGTTGCGTGCCGACTGACTGATATAATTGGCACGGGCATCGAATGAGAGAAAATCGGAGAGTTTTGACTCGTAACGCAGGTTGAACGACTTCTTGTCGAAGCGGTTGGTAGGAATCAGACCATTGTTACGGTTCCACGAGGTAGAGAAGAAAATGGCATTGGTTTCGCCGCGCTTGTCGATGCTCAACGAATGGTCCATATTAAAGTCGTAACGGAAAAAATCGTCGTAGGGATGATTTTCCTCCGGGTTAAGCGCCTGAGTTTCTCCAAGGAAGTTGGTAACGTTTTGACCCGTCATCCTTGGTCCCCAGCTGCGCGGGTTTTGCTGGCCAAAGTTGCCGCCAGAGCCTTGTGCAAACAGATTTTGAAGGTCGGGTTTGATAAGGGGGTGCTGGGTGCTGAACATGGTTTGGTAGCTGATGCCCAGGCCTTCCTTGCGCGAACCGCTTTTGGTGGTGATGATGATCACACCGTTTTGCCCGCGTGCACCGTAGAGGGCCGAAGCGGCGCCGCCCTTGAGCACCGAAATGGACTCAATATCGTCGAAGTTGATATTGTTGATGGCGCTGCCATAGTCGAAACCGCCAAACAAGCCCCCCGAACTTCCGCCCGAATTGTCAACGGGCACTCCGTCGATCACAAACAGCGGGTCGTTGCTGCCGGTGAGTGAGTTGGCGCCGCGGATAAGAATTTTCTGCGAGCCCCCTGCTCCGCTGCCCGATTCGCTGATCTGTAAACCGGCCACCTGTCCGGCCAAACCGGTCAGGGGCGAAATGCGGTTGGTGGTTTGGAGATTGTTGGCGTCCACTTGCTGCACCGAATAGCCCAAAGCCTTCGATTCGCGTTTGATGCCCAAAGCCGTCACCACCATCTCCTGCAATTGCTGGGCTGCAATGGAGAGTACTATTTCTATCTGGTTACGGCCTTGAACATTGACCTTGCGCGTAGTGTAGCCGACATAGCTCACCTCGATTTCCTCGCGACCCGGAGGAAGCTCGATGGTGAAGCGGCCATCGAGGTCGGTGGTAACTCCGGTAAGAGTACCTGTGACCACAATATTGGCGCCTGGAAGGGACTGGCCTTCGGTGTCGCGCACCACTCCGCTGAGCTGCCGCTGTCCGAAAAGCTCGGCACCGGTGAAGAGCAGGGCCATGAAGATTAACACGTTAAACAACTTTCTCATACCGTGTTTGGTTAATTGATGCGGTTATTTTATTTTAACTGGTTATTTCAGAAATAGACGGGGTTTTCGACAATGCGGTTTTGCAACAGCTCGAAATGTTCGAAAACCAAAGCGCCAACACCTTTGAGCAGGGCCAGATCGCCGAGGGCCGAAACTTCTATTCTGCACATCTTGAGCGGATTGATGAGCGCCGATTCGGCCATGCCCGAGCGCATGGGGTCGAGGATTATATTGCCTAGCCGTGCAAACTTTCCGCCAAGCACCACCAATTCCGGATTTAGCAAATTGATGATGTTGCCAAGGGCATAGCCGAGGGTGCGGCCCATTTGCTGTATCAGCCTGATGGAGAGCTGATCGCCCTTGAGAGCGGCATCAAGTATTTGATC
>DAIOUP010000238.1:0-4319 GCA_036759465.1 Bacteroidales bacterium | reverse complement strand
ATGATGAACTTTCCGAAAGTAACCGAAAAGATAGCCGCAAGCGACAAAACCCTTTTTTCGTTTGAGCTGTTGCCCCCGCTCAAAGGGCAAAACATCGAAAACATACAAAAGACCATCGATCCGCTTATGCAGTTCGATCCGGCATTTGTGAATGTAACCTACCATCAGGAGGAATTTGTTTACCGCAACCTGCCAAACGGACTTATCGAACGGCGCACCATCCGCAAGCGTCCTGGTACGGTAGGTATTGCAGCGGCCATCATGTTTCGCTACGGGGCCAATGTGGTGCCGCACATCATTTGCGGTGGTTTCACCCGCGAGGAAACCGAAAATGCCCTCATCGACCTTCATTTTCTTGGTGTTAAAAACCTGCTGGCCATCAGGGGCGACGCACAGGCCGGAATGAAATATTTTCAACCAGAGAAAGGAGGCCATGCACACGCAGTAGATCTGGTCAAACAAATTACCAACCTGAACCGCGGCAAATATCTTGAGGAAGATCTGCTCAACGCCACTCCTACCGATTTCTGCATTGGTGTGGCCGGCTACCCCGAGAAACATATCGAAGCCCCCAATATGGATTCCGATCTCTATCACCTAAGGAAGAAAATTGAGGCCGGAGCATCCTATGTCATTACGCAGATGTTTTTCGACAATGCAAAATATTTCAGCTTTGTGGAGCGCTGCCGTGCAGCCGGTATCGAGGTACCCATCATCCCTGGACTAAAGCCCCTTGCAAGCCTCAACCAACTTTCCACCCTGCCGCAAACTTTCAATATCGACCTTCCGGAATCGCTAATGAAAGAGGTACGGAAATGCACCGACAACCAGCAGGTGCGGAAGCTTGGCGTGGAATGGGCCATAGCGCAAAGCAAAGAACTCAAAGCTGCCGCAGTGCCTGCCATTCATTACTACACCATGGGACGCTCGGACAATATTGCCGCCATAGCCCGTGAAGTATTCTGAGCAGCGGTCGTAATGTTGAAAACTTTTGGGTCTTAAAATCCGAAAAGACCTAAATTTGGGTTTTACAATCGCCCAAGATGTCCGTTTACGATCTTTTCCGACAAAACGGTAAAAAATTTGCCGTACTGATCGACCCCGACAAGCCAAGTGACAAGGCCATCCGCATCCTGGCACAAAACTCCGCTGCCGCGGGGGTTGACTTTTTCTTTGTCGGAGGCTCCTTGCTCACCACCGACAATCTCGAGAGCTGTATCCGAATCCTGCGGGCAGAGGCACCGCATATCCCCGTCACCATTTTTCCAGGCAACTCGCTACAGCTGAGCCGCAATGCCGACGCTTTTCTCTTTCTTTCGCTCATCTCGGGGCGCAATGCCGAAATGCTCATCGGAAGGCATGTGATAGCGGCGCCCTATTTGAAAATGAGTGGCCTCGAGGTGATTTCAACAGGCTATATGCTCATCGAAAGCGGCCGCCCCACTTCCGTGAGCTATATGAGCAACAGCATGCCAATTCCGGCCGATAAAAACGATATTGCCCTGTGCACGGCCATGGCCGGTGAGATGCTGGGTATGAAACTCATCTTCTTGGATGCCGGCTCGGGAGCGCTCAATCCGGTGTCCATAGACATGATCAGCGATGTTCGCAGGAGCATATCCATTCCCCTGATCGTCGGAGGTGGCATACGAACACCCGAACAAGCGGCCAACACTGCCAAAGCCGGAGCAGATGTGGTGGTGATTGGTAACACCCTCGAAAAAAATCCCGAAAAGATTGCCGAATTTTTTGTCGCCATAAAAAATAGTTAACCAACACCAACGACGCGACAACTGCGCGCTAACTTGATGAATATGAATCGGATTCGTTTATTTTTATTTGCAAGCCTGATATTTCTTATTTCGGGCATCCAGGCTCAAAATCAATTGTTTACGCCCGAAGATGCCGCCGGAGTGAATCCTGCGCTTTACCCCCGTGGACTGAACCAATTGCAATGGACAACCACCCCCGGGGAATACACCTGGATTTCGGACAACTACCTGATCAGGGGAAGCATAAGCGCACAACAAAACGACACACTTTTTTCACTCAAAAGTCTGAACAAAAGCCTGATGCAGAGCGGGCTTGATAGCCTCCGACGCTTTCCGCAGCTTCAATGGATTGCTGCCAACAAGACCCTCTATCGCAGCGGGCAAAAATATTACACACTCGATATCAACACCTTAATTGGGCAGACACTTACCACACTCCCGGATGAAGCGGAAAACCCCGAAATCCACACAGGCACGCTGCGCATTGCTTACACCATCGACAACAATGTTTTTGTTTTCGATGGAGCGACCCATACCCAGATAACTTTTGAACCTGAGGGGGTTGAGTGTGGTAAAACCGTTCATCGCAACGAGTTTGGCATCGACAAGGGCCTTTTCTGGTCGCCCGACGGCAACAGCCTGGCTTTTTACAGGATGGACGAACGCATGGTGAGTGAGTATCCTCTGGCCGATATGTCTCAGCGCATTGCTGCAGCCAAACCCATTCGCTATCCCATGGCCGGCATGACAAGCCACCAGGTGACCCTCGGAGTTTATACCCTCGGCGACAAAATCACCCGCTATCTGAAAACGGGCGAACCTACCGATCAATACCTTACAGCCGTAACATGGCATCCCGACAACAAAAGCATTTTCGTGGGATTGCTCAACCGCGGACAAAACCACCTGCGCATGAACCGCTATGATGCCCTTAGCGGAGAACTGCTTCAGACCCTTTTCGAGGAAAAAGCCGAGACCTGGGTAGAACCCCTCACCCCGCTCTATTTTCTTCCCGACAATAGCGGCCGCTTCGTTTGGCCCAGCCTTCGTGATGGGTTCAACCACCTCTATCTTTACGAATCGGGGGGGAAACTACTCAGGCAACTCACTTCCGGCCCCTGGATGGTGACGAGCGTGCTGGGCTTCGATCAAAAGGCCACGCAGGTTTACTTTCTGGCCACACAGCAAAGTCCGCTGGAGCAAAACCTTCATTCGACAAGGCTTAAAGATGGGCGCGTTAGTCTGTTGTCACCGGCAGGCGGACAGCACCGTGCAATGCTATCGGCCGATGGAAGGCATATAATTGACACATGGTCGAACCTGACAACACCAAGAAAAACCGTCTTGCTTGATGCTTCTGGTAAGGTACTGAAAACCGTGCACGAGGCCGACAATCCGCTCAAAAACATGCGTCTTGCCCCCATAGAAATGGTGCAGCTCAAGGCCGACGATGGTTCAGTGCTATTTGGCCGGCTCATCAGGCCGCTTGATATGGAGGCAGGAAAGAAACATCCCGTTGTGGTTTATGTTTACGGAGGACCACATGCGCAATTGGTTACCAACAGCTGGCTGGGCGGCGCCAATTTTTATCTGCTTTATCTTGCCCAGAAAGGCTATGTGGTTTTTACGCTCGACAACCGCGGCTCCGCCAACAGGGGCAAAGCTTTTGAGCACATCATCCACCGTAGGCTGGGCCATATTGAAATGCAGGACCAGATGAAGGGCATTGAGTATCTCAAAAGTCTGCCCTTTGTGGACGAAAACCGCATAGGCGTTGACGGCTGGAGCTATGGCGGATTCATGAGCATCAATCTCAAACTCAATCATCCTGAAGTGTTCAAGGTGGCTACGGCAGGCGGACCGGTAACCGACTGGAAGTATTATGAGGTAATGTATGGCGAACGCTACATGGACAGTCCGGAAGAAAATTCTGAAGGTTACAAATCCGCCAGCCTGATCAGTCAAGCCGGTAAGCTGGAGGGCAACTTACTCGTTATCCACGGCGATATGGACGATGTAGTGGTGATGCAACACAGCCTGATGCTTCTGAAGCGCTTTGTGGAGGAGATGAAGCTGGCCGACTACTTTGTTTACACAGGCCATCCACATAATGTGCGCGGACGCGACAGGGCACACCTCATCCGAAAAATTACCGATTATTTTAATCGAATCTTGTGATACGATTTTCTA
Source organism: Bacteroidales bacterium (assembly GCA_036759465.1). GTDB lineage: Bacteria > Bacteroidota > Bacteroidia > Bacteroidales > F082 > JALNZU01. The sequence goes on along the minus strand of DAIOUP010000238.1, from coordinate 357 downwards.
TTTTTTGGAATAATTTTCTAATGTTAGACAATAGTTTTTATCACTTTTTTATATGTTGTTGATTTACAGCAGTCAAAAAAAAGCGGCATTTGGTTTGTTTGCGCTGAGTAATATTTGTTTTCATTTATGCAGATATCTGTTACGATGATGAGCAAGAAGGAGATGCCAGCAACTGAGCGCACCAAATCAAGCAACCTGAGTGTGCTGGTTGTGGATGATTTGAGGGTAAACTTTCTGCTGATCAAGGCCATGCTCAGCAGGTTGCGTGCTGACGTTTACTGGGCGCCAAGCGGTTTCGATGCCATCGAAAATATAGAGAAAGGCAGCCATTACGATATAGTACTTCTCGATTATAAC
>DAIOUP010000237.1:0-4322 GCA_036759465.1 Bacteroidales bacterium | reverse complement strand
TTATAACACTTGTTGATTATTCCTAATACGGTTGGTTAACGAAAGTTTAAATTTAAAAAAATTTGAAATGCAAGAGAGGGGCTGGGATTTTTTGAGGGTTGGGAGTTGGGTGGAGATTTGGTTATTTAGTTGGTTTATAGGGCTTTGTATTGTTTGTGGTTTGGTGTTCTTTGTTTGGTGTTGAGGTTAGTGATATTTGGTCCCTGACGGGACGTTGTTCACCGTTCACAGCCCACTGTTCACCACTCACCGATCACCACTCACCGTTCACTGGTCACCACTCACCGACAAAAGAGCCAGGGAAAAAGAGTCTAAAATGCCACTTTCGAAGCACCAGAAATCTCATACCTACTTTGTTTTGATACAAAGTAGGCAAAAATCAAGCCCGGGCAATCCCTACCCGCTCTTCGCAAATGCTTGAAATCCAGCGGGACAGCGCTTGGCTAAGCGCGATGGTCGCGCCGTGGCGCGTCCAGGCCCGCGGATTTCTACGCTTTTACAAATTCACCCTTCGCCGCTCCGCGCCCGGGCCTTCCTCCCCGCCAGCAAGCTGCAGTAGTTCAGGAAGAAGGCATGAATAAAGTGATGCAGCAGGCTCCAGTAAAATCTTTGAATCTTGAATTTTGAAATTTGAATATTCAAAGCATTTTGATAATCTTCAGGGCTTGTTACTGCATATTTTCCGGAACGGGAACGCGGGCTGTTTCGGTTTGCCGGCCGTGGCGCGAGGGGTAAGTATAGTTGAAGCTGAGGATCTTCAGATGGTCGGAGTTGTGCAGTTCAACGCTTTCGAGTCGCGCGCCGAAGTGGCTCCAGTAGTGAAACATTTTGCCAACGATGAGACCCTTGTGGCCGATGATGACTATTGGTCCTGAGTTTTTCAGCTTATTCCTGCGCAAATCGGGCACCAGCAGGGCAACAATGGCCAGCAGGGCAATCAGTCCGGCGATGATGAGCAGGAAAAGCGCCTCCTGCGTTAGCAGAAACATGACAAAACCCACAACAGCCGAGATGGCCGAGACGTAGAAAAAAAGGCTTCGTTTGGCCTGTGCCTCGGCCTGATAATCGGTGCTGACAAATAATTGCCACAAAGCTGCGTCGCACTGCCAGGCAGCAATGCGGTCGGTGCCTGCGGCTATTTCGTCGAAGCGTTTTGCCCTCTGCATATAGATGCCAACCACCAGTAAGGCCATAAAGGCAACAAAGCCCGCCATCACGCTGATGGCATAACCGCCGTCCATTCCGTCGATGCCGAGGTAAGAAGGTGAAATGGCAGCCGCAAGCATAAGCAAAAACACTGCGAACCATATCCTTACGACACGCCTTTGCGTATTAACGATCCTGTATTCCTGCATGATACTATGGTTTGATCGTTGGATTTGGGTTTATTTTCTTGCAGCCAGGGTATTGCTGTGTATGGATGAGAGATAATTCATAAGGCTCACATAGCGGTTGGGCACCGGAGCAATAAGTACTTTACCCTCACCGGTGAAGGTGTTCACAATGCCTTCGCCCGATGTGAAAGACGAAAAGAAGCCTTTGGTGGCTTTCGACATCTGCATATCGATGCCGGCGGTGCGGGCAACGGCAAAAGCCCCATCGACCACCAGTTGCTCGTTGTGCAAAACCACCTCCTCCAGCGGTCCTGCGCTGTAAACGACCACTTTTCCGGTGCCGCTCACGCGGGTCTGGAAGAAGCCCTCGCCCGAAAAAAGTCCCTGCAGGGCTTTGTTGCTGAATACGCCGATTTCTATGCCCATTTCCGAAGCGTAAAAGGCACCACGGTCGAGTATCCATTCTTCGTCCTTTAGGTCGAGGATGGTCAGCTCGCCAAAGGTAGGTTCCATCACTACCGTTCCTGTTCCGCTGATGACCGGCTTCACGGCCGACTCTCTGGTGACCATCGACTTGAGTAATTTACTTCCCGAAGGCAGGTTCGATTCGATGGTCAGCGCGCCCTTCATATAGTGCATGGCGCCGGCCTCATAGCGAACCGCGCTGTTTTCGAGCCTAACGCTCAGCATCTTTACAAACTCCCTCTGAAGAATTTCGAAGCTGACTTTTCCGGCGGGTTTTTGCTGCCGCGAGGGCGTTTGTAAGGCCTTAAGCCTCTCATCCTGAACAACATCCTCAATGGGCATGGCACGCGTGCCGCATTCGTGACAAAAGACCGCTCCATCCTTCATCTTTGTTCCGCAGTTCATGCAAAAAGCCATAAACTAAATTTTAAGATTTAACGTTTATTGCGCTTAGGGGCGTTGTCTTATCTGATACGGGGTTCATCAAACCGCACTATTTGACTACCTTACCTTCAATAACCGCCAGACCCCTTTTTCCCGATTCGTTATTGAACGACCAGGTTTTTTCTTCGGAGTTTACAAGCTTATACTTTCCGGCCGGCAGCACCGCATTCGGATGGCAAACCATGATGGCGTTGGGCGTGCCGGCTTTGTCGGCTTTGGTTTCGCAGGTCCAGGGGCCGTAGACTTTGCGTTTATCGTCCACAATCGAAATTGTTCCTCCGGACTTCACGCCCTTGCCATCGTTGTAATGCTTAGTTGTGATGCTGGTAATCAGGTAGGCCGTGTCGATCTGGAAACGCACGGCCCGTGAAGGATTGCTTTTGACGGGGAGGTCGTTCCAGTTGGAAAAAATTACTACCGTTTTGGCCTTCGCAGGAGCTGTTGGAGCAGGTTTGGAAACGGCTTTGCCGTCGCTGGCATTGGCGGTGGAGGTTTCCTGCTGCGAAGAAGTTTTCACGATTGAGCCTGAAGCCCTGGGTTGGGCGGTTGAAGCTGCCTCAGGCGCAGCCTTTGAGGTTAGCTGTTGCTGTGCTGTTTCCGGCCTTGAAAGCTGTGGTTCGGGAATTGCTGCAGGGTTTTCTGCGGTTTCCTCCTGCTTATCCTCAGCCAGGGCAGTGGTTTCGGTCGCGGCTATGCTTTGTGCCGATGCCTTTGGTTCGCTGTCAGGTGTCCGTAGCACAAAAAACCATAAGGCAAACGCAACAGCCAGTATAACAGGCAAGGCAATCAGCAGGATTAAACGCTTTTTGCTTGCTTCGCCGGTCGGGCTTCCATTGGCGCTAGCGGATTTGGCTGCCGGGGGCGGCGCGTTTATTGCGTCCTGCTGCGCAGTTTTTTCGGTCAGCGCATCATCCTGTTTGGGGGCTCCGCAGTCGGGACAAAAAAGGTCGTCGCTATGCATGGCTGCGCCGCATTGTGCGCAAAATAAATGCAGGGGCTCTTCTTCGACCAATGCTCCAGGGGCTTCCGCAACAGGCTGTTGCTCATCATAAGCGGGCTGCTCCCCGGCCAAGCCCGCCCCGCATTCCTGGCAGAAGGTATCGTCTGCAGGCGCAGGCGTTCCGCATTGGGCACATCGTTTCGCAGACGGGCGATCCATGTTTTCAGATTCCGGCTTGTAATCTGTCGGGGGTTCCGAAATCGAAGCTTCCTCCAGCATGGCTCCGCATTCCTGACAAAAGCGGTCGCCCGCGTTTAAATCTTTTCCGCAGTAAGGGCAAAATTTCATTGATCAATTGATTAGTTTGTAAAAACACTTTTCAAACACCCTGGAACTTTCGGGAGACATTAGGGTTTATCTCGGCACGCTATTCAGTAGGCCACATCCGTATTACCCAGGATAAAACCCGCTCCCAGCCCGAGGATAAAGCCAATGCCCAACAGCATCAGCAAAGCTGCGACAAGTATAGCGATGGTATATCTGAAGGTATTTTCTCGCGGCGATTCCATCATCAGCGGCAATCCCTTGTAGATGAGAACAGCCGCATAAATCCCGCCGATGGTCATCGCGATGATCTTGAACGTTCGCGCCGAGGGCAGAATATGAAAAAAGCCTGCGAGCCATGTGGGCGTCATGGCGTAGGCAATCAGCTGCAAAGCCCTGCCCTTGTTTTTAATTCCGTCATATTGTGTAGCAAGCCACGCTGTAACAAGAGCAATCAGATAAACAGAAGCGAGGGCCGAAACAATCTGAATGATTGCCTGCACAATACCTCCCGAAGTGGACCGAATCCTGTAACCAAAGACCGTCTCGCCAATCAGGGCGGTGTAAATAAAACTTGCGACAGCCGGAATGAGGGAGAGAATGAGCACGTATTTCAGCATAATGCCATTGACATCGGGCTTTTCGGCGGCCACCGCCTCCCACTCGCGTTCGGGAGAGATCAGCACGCCTTTGACCCTGCCGATAAAACCGGAGGAGGCGGGCAATTGACTGGTTTGTTTCGTTTGTGTGGAATGATGGCCTGACTCCCGTGGCACTGGCATTGCTGGTTCTGCCTGTGTTGGGGGAGCTTCGGC
>DAIOUP010000236.1:0-4335 GCA_036759465.1 Bacteroidales bacterium | reverse complement strand
TCAGGAGAGTCAGGTAGAGAATGCCTTTCGATCGCTTTTTCATTGGTTTTGCAAGATGGTTAGCCTGCTTCGAGTTCTGTTTTCAGGCGTTCAGCATTCTCAGCCATTTGCAGTTTTTCGATTAGTTCGTCCAGTTCGCCGTCAATGATGGTTTGCAAGTTATATAAGGTCAGGTTGATACGATGGTCGGTCACTCTGCCCTGTGGCCAGTTGTAGGTGCGTATTTTTGCCGAGCGGTCGCCGGTGGATACCATAGTTTTGCGTTTGGAGGCCACCTCTTCGAGGTATTTGCTGTATTCGCGCTCAAAAAGCCTGGTACGCAATACCTTCATGGCCTTGGCTAAGTTCTTGATCTGCGATTTCTCGTCCTGACACGACACCACAATTCCGCTGGGGATGTGGGTAAGGCGCACGGCAGAGTAAGTTGTGTTTACGGATTGTCCTCCAGGGCCTGAGGAGCAGAAGGTTTCCTTGCGGATATCTTTTTCATTGAGCTCGATGTCGAACTCTTCGGCTTCGGGCAGCACCACCACACTGGCGGCCGAGGTATGAATGCGGCCCTGAGTTTCCGTTTTAGGTACCCGCTGCACGCGATGCACCCCACTTTCGAACTTCATGATGCCATAGGCATTGTCGCCTATCACATTGAATATGATTTCCTTAAAACCTCCTACAGTACCTTCGTTCATATCCACCAGCTCGGTGCGCCAGCCTTTGCGTTCGCAGTATTTGGCATACATACGGTAAAGGTCGCCGGCAAAAATGCTGGCTTCGTCGCCACCTGTGCCAGCCCTAACCTCAACAACCGCGTTCTTGGAGTCCTGCGGGTCTTTGGGGATGAGCATCAGACGGATGTCTTCTTCCAGCTTTTCTTTGTTTTGCTCCAGCTCATCGAGCTCCTGACGGGCCATCGCCCTGAAGTCCTCGTCTCTTTCGGTGCGAAGCAGTTCGCGGGTATCTTCAATTCCTCTCAGCACATCCTTGTATTGAGCAAATGCCCTGACTACAGGCTCCAGATCTTTATAATCCTTGTTCAGCTTCACGTACCGCTTCATATCGGCCATCACGGCAGGGTCGTTGAGCTGTTCGCCCATTTCTTCCCAGCGACGGCGGATATCCTCCAGCTTGTCAATTATTTCCACACCAACAATTTTTGAGCTGCAAAATTAGGCTTTTTGGGCGGGTGTGGCAAAGGGGTCCTTTAGCCCACCAATATGTTGGTAAACAAACTCACGAATTCTTATGATCGCATACGCTATAACCTATTGAATAATCAATAAAAAGCGAATGAGCAGGCAAGCAAGGGCTAAAACTTAAAAAATCAATACACAAACTCCCCTTCCCTGGTTCTGATGGTCAGTTTTGTGGTTTGGGCCGCTTCCACCTGGCCAATGATTCTTGCATCAACCCCAAAGCTTTGCGAAATGGCAATCATTTGTTCTGCGCTATTTTCATCCGTGTAGATCTCAAGCCTGTGGCCCATGTTGAACACCTTGTACATTTCCTGCCAAGGCGTTTGCGATGCCCGATGAATGGCCCTGAAAAGCGGTGGCGTTTCGAACAGACTGTCCTTGATGATGTGTAGGTTTTTGGCAAAATGCAGCACCTTGGTTTGCCCTCCACCGCTGCAGTGTATCATGCCATGTATTTTGCTCCGGTGTCTGGCCAGAATTTCCCTCACAATTGGGGCATAAGTGCGGGTGGGGGCCAACACGAGCTTACCCATGTCAACACCGGGCACTTCGGATGGATCGGTTAGTTTCCATGGTCCGGAGTATACAAGTTCCTCTGGCACAAGTGGATCGAAGCTTTCGGGATATTTCAATGCAAGGTATTTAGAAAAAACATCGTGCCGGGCGGAGGTCAGCCCGTTGCTTCCCGTGCCTCCGTTGTATGCATCTTCGTAAGCAGCCTGCCCAAACGAGGCAAAACCCACAATTACGTCACCAGCCTGTATCTGGTTTTCAATCACCTCCGATCGCGGCACCCTGGCCACCACCGTACTATCCACCACAATAGTTCGCACAATATCACCAAGGTCGGCCGTTTCTCCTCCGCTGAGCCAAATTCCCACACCAATTTTGCGCATTTTTTCGAGGAAGAGCTCGGTGCCTTCGATGAGGGCGGCAATTACTTCGCCCGGCACGAGATGCTTGTTTCGGCCAATGGTCGATGAGAGTAGCATGCCATCAATTACGCCAACACAAAGCAGGTCGTCGGTGTTCATCACAATGGCATCCTGGGCTATGCCGTGCCACACAGTCAGGTCGCCGGTTTCCTTCCAGTAGAGGTAGGCCAGCGAGGATTTGGTGCCGGCCCCGTCGGCATGCATGATGTTGCACATGGCTGGGTCGTTGCCCAGCACATCAGGCATTACCTTGCAAAAAGCATTGGGATACAACCCTTTATCAAGATTTCTGATGGCCTTGTGTACATCTTCCTTGCCGGCCGAAACGCCTCGTTGCTGATAGCGGTGGTGGTCGTCCATAATGGGCTTATTTAAAGATCAGTTTACGGTTGCGCGTGTTGATCTCATACTCACCCATGCGACTGAGTACCGATTGACCAAAAACCAAAGGCGAATCGGCTTTGTGACGTACCGTAATTTCCACATCGTTCAGCTTCCGGTTGGCGATGCGCAATTCTTTCAGCACAAAAACAGCCCCGTCGGCAATATTGCCCGCGCTTAAAACTGCTTCCGCTTCGCCTTTTAAGTTGTCGCGGCTCAAAATGCCTTTGCGCAGCCAATCGAGGCCTTTGGCCAGCGAAACATAGGCCTGCTCATTGCGCACAAACACAAAGTTTTCGTTGAAACCGTCAATCACACAAGGAATCACGATAGCCCCATCAGCATTGGTGTTAAAGGCAACTTCATTTTCTTCGGGATTAAGTACTATTTTCACTGCAGTGCCTACAGGAGCATTGGTGGCTTTTGGAACAAAATCTTTGCTCAGCACCCTAAACTCGGTTCGTCGGTTGAGCTGGTGCGCAGCTTCCTTTTCTTCGTTGCTGCGCAAACTGTTGATATATTCCTCAGTGAGTACTGTTCCGGATTTGAAAGTGAACCCATTTACAACCATGTCCCGCTCAAGGCGACGCGGTACGCGTTCGCCGTAGCCTTTTGCTACGAGACGTTCGGGCTCTATACCTCTGGCTATCAGGTAATCCACCACCGACTGGGCGCGGCGTTGCGAAAGGATATCATTGCGTTCGTCGGTATCGCGGTTGTCGGTATGGGATGCGAGCTCAACTACGATGGTGGGATTGCGTTGCAGGGTTAATATGAGTCCCTGCAGCGAGTCTTCGAACTGAGGTTTGAGCTCCCAGCGGGCAAGATCGTACAAAATGTCGGGTAGCACAATCGGGGCCTGTGGAATTGGCGATAATAGAAAGTCTTTGGTAATGTCTTTCGAAAACTCAAGGCCAACCGTTGTTTCTACCGCATTGAGGGTAAAATAATTGGGTTTATCGACGATAATCTCGTAGGTGGTGTTTTTGTCAATCTGCGAATTGCCGAAAAGGTAGTAGCCCTTGTCATTTGTGCGTGTACTTACCGACGTCCTATTCGACCCAATAAGCTTTATTGTCGCATTTTCGACAAACTGGAGCGTTTTTTCATCTTTCACAGTGCCGCTGAGCGTAAAAAGCACAGGAGGCTCGATGAAATAGAACAAATTATCCACACCGCGGATGTTATCACGGTTGCTCGAGAAAAAGCCTCTTTCCTCAGTTGGATGAAACATTACCGCGAAATCATCATAAACCGAGTTCATCGGATATTTCATGTTTCGGGGCTTACCCCACTGCCCTTTGTCGTCGATGCTACTCACAAAGATGTCGAGGCCTCCCATACCGGGATGGCCATTGGAGGCAAAATACAAGGTGGTATCGTTTCTCAGAAAGGGAAATACCTCATCACCTGGCGAATTAACATTCGGGCCTGCATTCACCGGGCGGCCAAATGGTTGACTTTTATTGTCGCGCATGGCCATCCAGATGTCTTTTCCGCCAAATCCTCCCTTGCGTTCAGCCGAAAAATAAATCGTAAGCTCATCTTTGCTCAGGCTTGGGTGACCGACAATATCGGCACTGTCGACCCCTCTGATCTGCAAAGGCACCGGCTGACTCCAGGTTCGCCCCTGCCGGTTGCTTACCATGATCTGGCAACCGGAGGCTTGCTGAGGTGTGTTGTTGCAACGGGTGAAATAGAGCGTATTGAAAGCGCTGTTCATGAAAGGAGCACCTTCGTTGGCCTTTGTGTTGATGGTTTCGGTATTATCAAAGGGCTGAGGCGTGCTCCATTTATCATTACGATCGAGGCGGCTGGTATAGAGG
>DAIOUP010000235.1:0-4356 GCA_036759465.1 Bacteroidales bacterium | reverse complement strand
GGCGTACGCACTTCATGAGAAATATTGTTAAGGAAAGCCGTTTTCAGCTTTTCGCCCGCCTCGGCCCTTCGGTGTGCTTCGCTTAGCGCCAGATTCAACTCGCGCATGTGCGAATTGCTCGCAGCCAACTCCTCGTTCATAAGTTGCAATTCCTCGTTTTGCTGTTGCAAACGCTCCTCACTGTCATGAAGCGCACGTTCCATCAACCGTTGATCCGTAACATCGCGCAATATTCCGAATACAAAACTTGTTTTGGCATAGTCAACGGTGACAAGGCTAATCTCCACATCAACAATTTTTCCCGTCTTTGTTAGCTGCTGAAAATCGAATCGATGCGGCGGCGTTTCACCTCTGCTTCGCATTTCTTTTCTTTTTGCTCTTACCTCCTTGCTCAATGGTGTAAGAAGCTTATTAATGTCAAAATCCTCAGCTGTTAATTCTTCTCTGCTGTATTCGACGATGTCGGCAAAGGCCTGGTTTACCCAAATAAACCTTTCGTTTTGAAGCATATAGATGCCATCAAAAGACGACTCGACCAGTTTTGAAAGCCTTTCTTCCGCCTCCGACAATTGATGCGTTGCGTGGACAAATGCGATCCACGAGTTTATTGTGAAATGAAGCTGTTCAATAAAATGCTCTGGATGTTCTTCATCAATACTTTCAAGGTTTTTATCACGCCTGAAAAGCTCAATACTGCCCACATTATTTTCAGCCTCTAAAATATTAAATCTGCAGATCGAATACCCTTCAATATTAGCAAGTTCCTCGCAGGTAAACTTCCCTTGATAGGCAATTGACAGAGCATAATCCTTGCTTATCTCTTTGTCTTGATTAAAACGCTTGCACAACCAACCAAGGGCAGAAGCTATGTCTTTTCCTTCGGTGAGAAGTGTGTTTAATTCCGTTAATATTCCCAACTTATTTATTATACTGTTTAAATGGGATGTTCGTCGTTCGACGGCCTCCTCCAAACTAAACCAGTAGGAGCGCAATTGATACATGATGATTGATAGCAGCAATGAAAAAAGTATAACGCTGAGGACGATGAAAGCACCATTGTCTTCGGCCAATGCCTTACGAAGTTCGGGAGTATCGTGTGTAAGCAAATATAAGATCTGGCCATTAAAAAATATTGGAAACTTCATCGACATTCGGAACTTAGCCATATGATTTAGCACTTCCTCGCCATGATGAAGTGCTAGAGGCTCTGAAGGGTAAGATGCAGTCCAATAAAGGGACTCGGGCAACTCGCTCTCAGAATATGCAAGTCCAATGGGCATAATGGGCGACAATGCATTACCATCGCTCATTGTTGAATTCAATAGCGACTGAGGATTTATAAAGACAAGCAGAAAATTGTTTCTGTCCATTGGAATAATTGCATTGCCAAATTCAACAGGTAAAGCGACAACCAGACAAGTTTTTGAACTGTTGAACAAATTAGTATCTGTAATGATGGATGCGTTGTACAATCGGGTTTCGAAAGATTTCCTTAATAGGTCCAGAATAGCCTCGTTGGTTGTCAGTGGAGCAGTTGTGCCGCAACCTCCGTTTCCAGTGACTGATTTCATTAACACCCTAACCTGATTATGCAAGTTTACAGGAGTATCACCCGATGTGGGTTCGATTAAGCGTACGAGGAAAAAAGCTTCATAAAATGGTTTAACCTCAGTGAATGTAGATGTGAATACCCTGAGTTCTGTTTCGGTCACCTCTTCGCTCCCTGAAAAAAAGGCTTGGGTTAATGCAAGCTCGGAACGTATGGTGCCTAGAGCCATCCTGAAATTATGCAACCTGCTTTCAGAAAAGCTTCTAAAAACCCTGGACTGATCCAAATGCTTCTTATATTCGAAAATTATATTGACAGACCCCGCAAGCAGTAATCCTAAAACAAATACCATCACCGACTCCAGCATCAAAAACCTCGAGGTAAATCTTCGGTTGCGAAAAATCGTTAATACAACCAAAACGACAAGAATTACTACGATAACTGAAAATAAATAGGGCAACCATCTAATTTTATGAGCTGTAGGCTCAAGAATTAAGCCATAGCGTGAGAAAGCGAGCATGGCCGTCTTGCCCGAAAAATCATCAACAACGATGGTGGCCGCATAGAAATTATTATGTTTTCCTGCTTTTAAATGATCTTCAATTTTCTTTTGGTCTGTGGAGAAAAATGTCTCGTTCAGACCATGTAACCATAAAAGAAAAGCATCGGCGTGTTTGTCTTCAGTCAAAATGAAAATCGGCATTTTATTTTCTCCAATACCGAGAATAGCAACATCTTTCAGCCCATATACTTCTTTTAGGTTCCTAAGATATAATGAAAAACGCTCCTCAACCGCCGGGTCAGGATCAGGCCATTGCCTAATTAACGTATTAAAAGTAGGAGCGCCTTTTAGTACCTCTGCCATTTCCTGGCCCAAGAGCTGAACTTTCAACTGCTCTTCCTCCTTAGCTGCATTTAACATCGACAACATCCAGAAGATCAGGAAAGCCAACGCTACTCCAATAAGCAGGAGGAGTGAAATAACGACCGGGCGCTGTTTGGAATCTCTAATTGGTACAATTGGCTTCATATTGAGGATTTAATCAAACGTGGAGCGCAGGAGCGCATATCATGACCACCTCAAAGATATTAAATGCAAGACAGTTAACAAACTTTTAGACTATTCTTTTTTGACTGATTCTCTGCCCTGAAAAATGTGATAATGAAATTTCGATAGCTTTGCGTCCGCATTTTTTTGAAGCAAATGAGATTCACAGTATACAAATTTGGCGGCACTTCGGTAGGTAGCGCAAGCCGCATAAAAGGTCTTATACCAATCATCAATAATCCGGTACCCAAAATAGTGGTCCTTTCGGCCATGGCCGGCACAACAAATGCATTGGTCGAAATAGCTCAGCAGCTCTATAATGGTAACCATCACAATGCCAATGAATTGATTGATAAGCTTGAAGCCCATTACAGAATGGTAACCAGCGAGCTGTATGACTCCGAAAAAGCTTTGGACAAAGCATTAGCGATGCTCGAAAGCCATTTCAATCATTTGAGGAGCTTTACCCTCGACATGTTTACTATTCACGAAGAGAAGGCTGTACTTGCTCAGGGCGAATTGATGTCGACAGCACTCATGCAATATTATCTCGAGGAGCAAAATATTGCGTCCTCGCTAATGCCCGCTCTTGAGTTTATGCGACTGAACGCCGACGAAGAGCCTGATTATGATTTTATTGCTGCAAACATCCGAAAGGTAATCGACCGGCAGCCCACGAAAGAATTGCTCATTACTCAGGGCTATATTTGTCGCAATGCATTCGGAGAAATCGACAACCTTAAGCGCGGCGGCAGCGATTTTACAGCCACTATAATAGGTGCCGTTTTGGAAAGTCCTGAAATACAGATCTGGACAGATATCGACGGCATGCACAACAACGACCCAAGGGTTGTGCAGCCCACTTTCCCCATCACGCAATTGTCGTATGATGAGGCTGCCGAGCTAGCCTATTTCGGAGCGCGAATTCTTCATCCCACCTGTGTGTTGCCGGCCCAGAAAGCAGCAGTACCCGTCAGATTGCTGAATACCATGAAACCCGATGCCCCTGGCACCATTATCTCGAATCGGTCGAGCGGACGCGACTTTACCGCTGTAGCCGCCAAAGATGGCATTACAGCCATCAATATACGGTCGGGTCGAATGCTCATGGCTTATGGTTTTCTGAGAGCAGTATTTGAAGTATTCGAACGTTACCGTACACCCATCGACATGATAACCACTTCGGAGGTGGCCGTTTCGCTAACGATCGATAAGCACGACCACCTCGATGCTATTCTTGCCGATCTCCAACAATTTGGGATTGCCGAGGCCGAAAGCGACCAAACTATTATCTGTGTGGTTGGCGACTTCGGTGCTGAGCGACAGGAACTGGCTTTTCGCATCCTTGAAGCATTGAAAACAATTCCGCTTAGAATGATTTCGTACGGAGGTAGCAGCCATAATGTTTCTGTGCTGATCGCTACAAAGCACAAAAAAGAAGCTATGCAATTGCTCAACGAACGACTCTTCCTGAACTAGTCCTGACCTATCATGTACATCCTTCCGACAAAAAAAATAAGGCAGATCGCAGCTGCAGAGGAATCCACGCCTTTCTTCTTCTATGATCTCAACCTTTTGAAATCAACCCTTGAGCGGGCTGCAGAAAGCTCCGGAAAATATGGCTTTGAAGTGCACTATGCCCTTAAAGCCAACAGCAATACTGAGATTCTCAGGGCAATCAGCAAAGTAATAAGGGGAGCAGACTGTGTGAGCGGAAACGAAGTTCTCGCTGCCCTGCAACACGGATTTGAACCCGAAA
>DAIOUP010000234.1:0-4365 GCA_036759465.1 Bacteroidales bacterium | reverse complement strand
TGCTAATTGATAAAAAATCAAGCTTGTATGATTAAAAAAATTAGCCTATTTTAAGATTATTAAAGTAGAGTACTTACTTTTGCCTAAGCTTGATTATTAACCAATTGACATCATGCAATCAATTCTGATTTCTCTGCTTATCCCTGCGCTACTCATAGTCGCTACGTATATATTTTTAAGGCAAAAATTCGATATCAGGCGGTGGAATCTGCTTTTTCAGGCTTTGTTTTTTGGCATTCTCTCAATTGTTGTTATTATTCTGCTCGATCAGTTTGCCCGGTTCATGGAATGGAACATGCTCCGCAATCTCAAACGTACGGGCTTTTACTCTTTTGTGGTTGTAGGGTTTGGTGCAGAGCTTGGAAAATTTATCGTCCTGAGGTATATTTTCCTCACCAGGAAGCAATTCAGAGGCCCTGTGGATGGCGTAATTTACAGCCTTATCATAAGCCTCGGCTATACGCTGGTTGCACTCCCAATGTTTGCATCCGGAATTTTCAGCAGCCCCGTTAAGATGCAGTTTATCATCCTCTATCCCATTGCCAACATCGCTTTCTCAGTAATTCCCGGTTTTTTTGCCGGTTTGGGAAAACTCCGCAGGAACAGGCTGATCGACTCACTTTCAGGGCTTGGAACAGCCACCTTCCTTCACGGATTTTTCTACTTCATTAATCTTACTGACGAATACACTATTTACCTTTTATACGGCCTTGGCACCTTATTTATCTCTTCAATTCTTCTGCTCAAGGCAAGAAACATGAAACTGGAGGAGCCTGTCAGATGACCTACTGACAGCACCTCAACCGATCCCGAACCAAACCAAAACCTTTATTGAAATCCTCCTCGCGGCTTGAGTTTTTCAAGTCCGAATCAGGCATTTAGGTAATGAATTCTATAAACAACCCATTAACTAAACAAACGATGAAGAAAAACGACATGATGCAAAAAATTCTGGACGGCATTGAGCGGGCCGGCAACAAATTGCCACAGCCGGTAACCCTCTTTGCGCTGTTGATGATGATTACCCTGGTTTTGTCATGGATATTTGGCGGAATAAGTGTAGAGCATCCTGGAAAATCGGCCGGTTTGCTCGACCGTAACGGCAACCCTGTGGACAGCATTTCGGTGGTCAACCTGCTTTCCCGTGATGGATTTCAGATGATTATGACCAAAATGGTTTCCACTTTCGCAGCATTTCCACCTCTAGGGCTGGTATTGGTGGTGATGCTGGGCATCGGTCTGGCCGAATATACCGGAATGATCTCCGTTGCCCTGCGTTTGTTCGTTTCGCGCGTTCCCCGCTCCCTCATTACATTTTCCATCGTTACTGCAGGCATGATCTCGTCGGTGGCCGCCGATGCCGGATATGTGGTGCTTATTCCGCTGGGTGGTGCAATATTTTTAGGTCTCGGACGGCATCCGCTCGCCGGTATAGCAGCCGCTTTTGCAGGAGTATCGGGCGGATTTGGCGCCAACCTTTTCCCTACCGGCCTCGATCCTATGATTGCAGCGTTTACCGAACCGGCCGCCCGCATCATCGATCCCGAATACACCGTTAATCCTTTGTCGAATTATTACCTTATGGCTGCCAGTGTGCCATTGGTAGGTCTGGCCGGAACATGGGTCACGGAGCGTATTATTGTTCCGAGGCTGGGAGCGTACAAGCCGTCAGGCGACATTGAAATCGAGGAACAACCACCCATTACAAAACTGGAGCGCAAAGCCCTCAGGGCCACAGTAGTTTCGCTGGTTATTTACACTGCGCTGGTGGCATTGACTATAGTTCCTGCCGACGGACTGCTGCGCGGCGAACCCGATGCCAATGGTGTGCGCAGCATGAGGCCTTTTTACGACTCGCTTGTGCCAGTGATGTTTATTGGCTTTTTAATAGCCGGATTGGTTTACGGTCTGGTTTCGAAGACAATTAAATCCGACAAAGATGTAACCACCATGATGGCCAAAAGCATGTCGGCCATGGGCATGTATATTGTGATTGCCTTTGTTGCGGCGCAATTTGTGGCTTACTTCAACTGGTCGCATCTTGGCAGTGTGCTGGCCGTGAAAGGCTCCGACCTCTTGAACAGCATCGGTTTCACGGGGGGACCATTGCTTGTGGCCTTTATTATCGTGAGCTCAATTGTTAACCTTGTAATGGGCAGTGCCTCAGCCAAGTGGGCATTGCTAGCACCGGTTTTTGTACCCATGATGATGCTCACAGGCTATTCGCCCGAAACGGTTCAGGCTGCTTATCGCATCGGCGACAGCTTTACCAATGTTCTCACGCCATTGCTACCCTATTTTCCGCTGGTGATTGTATTCGCTCAGAAATATGTAAAGGAAACCGGAATAGGCACACTCATATCGCTCATGCTGCCGTTTGCCATCGCATTTGCGCTCATCCGCATTCCAATGCTGCTTCTTTGGATTTGGCTCGGATGGCCTTTGGGTGTGGAAGGACCGATTTTTTATCAGCCACAATAGCAGTATTCTCCAAAGGCCTCTCAAAAGAGGCTGTCTTTTAAGTCTACTACAGCGCTGCGCAGGACGCTATGAATATAATAGACTGTATCACAGTGCTTCACTTGCCAACAAGATGTCTCACATTGTGTACAATGATTCGTTTTGACTTTTTAGACAGCCTCTTTTCTTGCGTATTCCGGTTTGCACAGGCATTTTAATGGATAATTTTGAAGCAAATTATCCATCTAAAACAAGTCTGATGACATTCAAACGAGCCATACTGATGTTGTTTGTTTTCGCATCCTTTAGTATTCATACCACAGATGCACAACAAACTGACAGTTTGTATCTCACACTTACGGAAGTGATCAGTATTGCCCGCGAGAAATCGCCCGATGCCCTAATCGCCCGTCACCGTTTCAGGCGCAGCTACTGGGAATACCGCAGTTTTAGGGCCGGTTATTTACCCAATGTCCGCCTTGAGGCCACCTTGCCAAATTTTAACCGGACCATCGACGCCATTACCTTGCCCGATGGTAGCGAAACCTATCTGGAGCGCACGCTGGCCCGTTATGCGGCAAACATCAGCATTAACCAGAAGGTAGGCCTAACAGGAGGTGAATTCTTTCTGCAATCGGGACTGCAACGCCTGGACAACTTTTTTACCGACACCAGTACGCGTCAGTTTCTCTCAACCCCGCTTAGTATTGGTTTCCGGCAGCCCTTGTTTGCTTACAATGCTTTCCGTTGGGACAGGCAAATTGAACCCCTGCGGTATGAAGAAGCCCGTCGGCTCTTCCTGGAGGCCAATGAGCAGGTAGCAGCCACAGCCATCAACTACTTTTTTGACCTGCTGAGCGCACAGCTCGAGCGTGAGATTGCCCGCACTAACAACGCCAACTACGACACACTCTACCGAATCGCACTTGGAAGATTTCAGCTCGGAAAAATTGCTGAAAACGAATTGCTTCAGCTTGAACTCAACCTTTTAAGGGCCAGGGCGGCACAGGAAAACGCACAGCTCAGCTACCAGAATAAACTGATGAGTTTCAGATCATTTCTGCGCATTACAGGAAATAAACCTATTGTGTTGATTGCTCCGCAACCCGAGAATTTCTTTCAGGCAAATCCGACCACCGCCCTGGCCGAAGCGCTCGAAAACACTTCATCAGGCCAGGCTTTTGCGCGACGCTTGCTGGAGGCCGAAAGCCAGCTAAGCCGAGCCAAGGCCGAAGGAAGATTTGACGCTCAGCTCTTTGCAACTTTTGGTTTGTCGCAAACGGCCGTCAGGTTTGGCGATGTGTACAATAATCCGCTTGATGAAGAACGCCTTAGCCTCGGGCTAACCATTCCGCTACTCGACTGGGGACAGGCCAAAGGACGTATTCGCATGGCGGAGTCGAATCTTGAGCTGATCCGAACTTCAATTGATCAGGAAAAAACTGATTTCGAACAGAACCTGTATATCAAGGTGATGCAGTTTAATATGCAACAAAACCAGCTCCATATTGCTGCAAAATCGGACACCGTGGCACAGAAACGTTTCGACGTAACACAAAAGCGATACATGATCGGTAAAGTGAACGATGTGCTCGAGCTCAACAATGCACAAATCGATAACGACAATGCCAGAATTGGATACTACCAGGCGTTAAAAAATTACTGGTCAAGTTATTACGAGTTACGCCGACTGACTTTATTTGATTTTGAGCACAACAAAAAAATTCTTGCCCGCCCGGAAGATGTGCTTAGATAAATGTATTTTTCAATTCCTTAACGCATTGACTTAAAAGCAAACCGGATAATTAGGTACTTTTGTACCCAAATTAACCAAAACCCTTTATTACTATGGCAGTATTAGTCGGAAAAAAAGCACCTTATTTCGTAGCCGACGCGGTTGTGAAC
>DAIOUP010000233.1:0-4370 GCA_036759465.1 Bacteroidales bacterium | reverse complement strand
GTTAAAGTGTTTGGCAGCAATATGTTGCGGTTTTTACAGACCAACAACCTCGACGGGAGCTACGACCTGCGTTTGGTGGGCCGTGTGATTGCCCGTGAACAAATGGTTTTTTCGGCCGCCGACGAGACCTCACTCATGAGCTGGCAAAACCGCGCCATCGACCTAAGCAGGCTGATCGTACAGGATCAGTCGTCGCTATATCGCGTTTACATCACCTTCAGGAAAGATTATGCCGTGCTACCATGCGGAGGCGGAACAACAGCCCTGAGCAATCCGCCCGGAGCACTCACAGCTGCCGAGCTCAGGCAGTGGGGAGCCGATTACTATTACCAGCCCGACTATTATTATCCCGATAATTTCCTGTGGGAAGAGCGCGACAACCCTTGCCACGAAAGCTATTACTACAACGAACGCTTTGCAGGTAAGAGCTTGTTTTACACACGTTTGGGAATGATTGCCAAGCGCGCTCAGGAGAGTAACGAATTCAAACTCTATGTAACAGATCTTCTCACTGGGATGCCGGTGAATGACGCCACAGTTGAGCTGTACGATTTTCAGATGCAGCGGATTGCGAGGGCCAAAACCGATGCCGACGGCCATGTGGTGCTGGGTCAGCAAATGGTGGATGCATGGATGGCTGTGGCCACACATGGCAACAACACGGCCTACCTTAAACTCGACGGCAGCCAGATGCAGCCCCTGGGGCGATTTGATGTGGAAGGTGTGAAGCCTTCGTCGGACATGAAAGGGTTTCTTTTCACGGAGCGTGGAGTGTATCGTCCGGGCGACACAATTTTTGCAGGTTTCATCCTCGAAAACAACAACTTACCCAAAGATCACCCCATTGTACTGGAGCTTTCGGATGCCCGTAACCGACCGGCCGGAAGACAAACACTCAGCTTTGGAGATAGCAAACTGATTCGGTTCAGCATACCAACACGGGCCGAGACCCCGACCGGCATTTGGACGGCCAGGATAACTGCCGGCAATGCCAGCTTCAGCAAACGCATCAGGGTCGAAACCATTATACCCAACCGTTTGAAGATCAACTTCATTCCTGAAAACAAACGTTTTACATCGAAAGAAATTGACCCTGAAATAACCTTGACTGTCAATTGGCTGCTTGGCGATCCTGCGTCGGGACAGAGGGTGGTAGTGGAGCAAAGCGTAGGCGATATGCCGCTGAAGTTTAGCGGATTAGATGGCTTCAGCTTTACTAACTCCACTTTGGAAAAAAGATCCGGGGAAAAGATTCAGCTGGCCGAAGGTCTTACCGATGCATCGGGTCGTTTGGAATTCAGACCAAAACTCCCGCCATCCGGCCATTTCAGGGGCTTGAGAAGTATCAACCTTGAAGTCAGGGCCTACGAACCCGGCGGCGCATTTTCGGTGGCCACAAATAATTACCTATCTGATACCTACAGCCATTATATCGGGCTAAAAGCCCCGCTCGATGACAAAATCGGCTACCTCGAACAAAGCCTGACGCATCAGTTTAAAGTGATAAGAGTGAACAGTGCGGGCAAAGCCGAAGGCGAATCAGCGCTTGATTATGAGCTCTTTAAGATAAATGACTACTGGTGGTGGTCGGGCGATGGCAGCACAAGAGCCGCTTATATCAATACCTCGGATGCCACATTAGTCGATAAAGGGAGCCTTTTGCTCAAGGAGGGTCAGGGAAGCATCAGTTGGAAGCCTGGGCGTTACGACTGGGGAATATACATCCTGGTGGTCAGGGAACCAGATGGCCACAGTGCTTCGGTACAGTTTTCGGTTTACAGCGGTGGCAGCCAGTCCGACGGACGTAAACCGGCCGGAGCCAGTCAATTGAGAATCAGCACCGATAAGGGCAGCTACAAGGTGGGCGACAAGGCCGTACTTAGCTTCGAAGCACCTTCCGAGGGCCGCTTACTGCTCAGCCTCGAAAACGGCAGCCGACAGCTATCGTGGCGCTGGATCAACACCACAAAAGGCCTCAACCGGGTGGAAATTCCGCTAAGACCGGAGCACAGCCCCAATGTGTATGCACATCTGAGCCTGCTTCAACCCCTTGGGCAGGTGGACAACGACATGCCTGTGAGGCTTTACGGCATTGCGAACCTCATGGTCGAAAATCCGCAAAGGCGGCTTCTGCCACAGCTCGAGGTTCCACCAGCCAGCGAAGCAGGCAAACCCTTTACTATTGGGGTGAGCGAAAAACACGGTCGGCCAATGAGTTATATGCTGGCCATCGTGGACGAAGGTTTGCTGGATTTGACCGATTTCCGTACGCCCGACCCATATGCTTTTTTCAATCAACGCGAAGCCCTGGGGGTCAGCAGCTGGGACATGTTCGAGCAGGTATTGGGCGCTTTTGGCGGAAGGCTCGAACAGGTGATGGCCGTTGGTGGTGACGAAAATCTGCCCAATCGCGAAAGGGCACGTCAGCAACGCTTTAAGCCGGTGGTTTTCGTAATAGGTCCGTTCAACCTCGAAGCCGGAAAAAGTGCCTCGCATAACTTCACCATAAATAATTACACAGGTGCCGTCAGGGTGATGCTCGTTGCAGCCGGAAACACTGCCTCGGGTTCTGCATCGCAGAGTATGAAGGTACGCAATGAGCTGATGCTGCTGGCAACAGCACCCCGTCTGGCGCGCATCAACGACGAAATGCTGATTCCGGTAACAGTTTTTACGGAGTTGAAAACTGCGACAGATATAACGGTCAAGCTCAACACCGAAGGCAAGTTGCAGGTCGTTGGCGAAGCACAAAAAACCCTCAGCACCAAGGGGAAAGGTGAGCATACGGTGTTTTTCAAGGTTAAGTCAGCAAGCCCGGGCAGCGGTCGTATGGTTTTTACCGCAAAGGGCGGAGCACTTTCGGCAAAGCATGAAATAGAAATGAGTGTAGAGAATCCTTTTCCCCGTCAGTATCATGTGGAGCAAAAGTTGGTTGAGCCCGGGAAATCGATTGTGTTTAAGCCTGTATGGCCTGGTTCGCAAGGACGAAAAGCCTGGCTCGAGCTGAGCAACCTGCCGGATATCGAACTTAGCCTCCGTCTGAACGAGCTGCTCCATTACCCTTATGGTTGTACTGAGCAAATTGCCACTCAGGGCCTGGCCATGCTTAACATACCTTACCTGCTCAGACCCGAAAGTGAAGATTTGAAACAATATGAGCGGGCCATAAACTCGGCCATACAACAGCTTGAGAACAGGATAACTGCCGAAGGACGGATCAGCTACTGGCCCGGATCGAACTACATACAGCAATGGGCAGAAATTTTTGCAGCTCATTTTCTAATTGCGGCAAACAAGGAAAACCGCTATGCCGGCGGAAGCCTGCTGCAACGGGTAATCGGTACACAGGAACGCCTGGCACAGGGCTGGAGTGCCTGGCAGGCGGGCCCGACTGAATATCTTGTTCAGGCTTACCGGCTTTATGCGCTCTCACTTGCCGGTAAAACAGTGATGAACGCCATGAACCGTCTGCGTGAACTGCCCCAGCTTGATGCAAGCTCGGCCCGCATGCTTGCTTTGGCCTATGCTATGGCAGGACAAAGACAGGCCGCCCGCGAACTGGCACTGGGGCTAAGCAACCGACCCGAGCCAACAAACCAGTTCAACCCGGTCAACCTTGGTAGTCCCGTACGCGACCGCAGCCTCCAAATACTGACCATGTCGGCGTTGGGAGAGGAAGCAACGGCGCTGTACCAGTTGCAACAACTCGCCAGCGACACCCGCCATGCCACCCTCAATACACAGGAAATTGGTTGGCTCATGCTTGCCTGGCAGCAATATGCATCAAAATATTCATCTAAAGGCAAATCATCCTACCAACTAAGCGGGAAAAGCAACAGTCAATTCATCCTGCAGCAAGCAATCCAGCGCCACAATCTGGACCCTGCTGCACAAAACTTTGAAGTGAAAAACACGGGAGAGCAGGCATTACTACTTACCCTTACCAGCTCGGCCCTGGGTGAGGAGACAAACACGTTTGCCAAATCGAAAGGATTAGAGTTGCAAGTGCAATACAACTATCCCGACGGAAGTCAGGTTACTGCAGCAGGCATCAGACAGGGCGAAACGGCCCTGATGAAAGCAACGGTAAAAAACCTGAGCGGTCGTTGGATTGAGTTTATGGCGCTGCAAAGCATCATCCCTGCCGGCTGGGAAATTCTGAACAGCCAGACTCCAGGCAATGCCATGCAAAGCACCGCC
Source organism: Bacteroidales bacterium (assembly GCA_036759465.1). Lineage (GTDB taxonomy): Bacteria > Bacteroidota > Bacteroidia > Bacteroidales > F082 > JALNZU01. The sequence goes on along the minus strand of DAIOUP010000233.1, from coordinate 170 downwards.
TCGTCTGAATTTACGGATGTGCGCGACGACCGGGTTATCAACTACTTTTCGATTGAACCGGGAGAGCAACGCAGCTTTGTGCACCGAATATCGGCCACTTATGCAGGTAGTTACGTTTTTCCGGGCGTTTTCTGTCAAGCACTTTACGAACCCGCTATTGAAGCCTCAAC
>DAIOUP010000232.1:0-4377 GCA_036759465.1 Bacteroidales bacterium | reverse complement strand
GATATGGCCACAAATGTAGCGGAAGCAGGGTTAAAAACCAAACCAGACTTGAACGGCCTCAACCAAAAATCAAATTAATGCTGAGGTAATAAGCGAAAAATGAGACGTCTGGCCATCAGCAGCAATACACCCGCACCAATTGCCGTGGCGATGGTGATGAGTATGGATTCCAGCAGTTTGACTTTCCTGGCAAGGGCTTTGTTTTGATCGTTCAATGCTTCGAATGATGCAATAGCAACAGAAAGTGAATCCTGAAGTTGATTTTCCCTGATGGAAACGCTATTGTAATCAACGACCAATTTTTTGTGTTGCGCTCTGAAGTGGGCAAATTGGACCATAAAGGCCTTCCAGTTGCCTGTTGATGCATAAAGGTCGAGCAGTTTCTGACGGGCAAGATCTTCATAGGTTTCAAGTTCGGCTTGCTGCGCTAAATCCAGGGTTTTTTCAAAAAATTTGATGGATTCCTCGATCTTATCCATCCGCTGATATGCCTCTCCCATATGATAATTGACCCTTACAACCTGCGAAAGATTGCCTGCGCTGTTGAAGATCTGCAGCGAACGTTCAAAATAACGCAATGCGTCGCTAAACCGGTTGGTTGCTACCAGCAGATTAGCCTGATTGACAAGTACATGTGCAATGGGAACCGGAGAACCTAATTGCTCTCTGATGTTGAGTGAAGCTTCGAAATAGCGTGCAGCGGTGTCATATTGGTGTTTATCATTAAAATAGATCAATCCAAGGTTGTTATAGACCATTCCAAGGTTTTGACGATCGTTTTGAGTTTCGAACAGTGCCGCTGATTCTTTAAGCATACTGATTGCCAGTTCGTTGTTGTCGAACTGCCAGTTAGCCATACCCATATTGAGCAAAGTTCTTGCCTTGATGGATTCGTCCTTGAGTTTCGTGGCAAGCGTGAGCGTGTTTCGGTAATAATCCATGGCCTGATGGATATCGCCCATATCGAAGGCTGTGTTGCCAAGGTCAATATTTGCCTTCATAGCGATGGTGTCGTTAGATAACTTATTGGCTAGTTCAATCGCTTCGTTTAAAACCCTGATCGCATCGCTGTATTTTCCCTGACGCTGCAAATGATTGCCCCATGCGGTTAGCATATGACCAAGTAGGTTTTCATTACCGCTCGAACGGCTGAGCACAATTGCGCGACCGAGATATTCACCAGCCAGTTCCATATCCCCAGCAAACTGGGCACTGGAAGCCATACGACGAAGTATCACGGCCTGAACATCGGGCAACCGCGAATACTCGCCGCTCTCTAAGGCCGACTCACCTGTTTTGATACTTTTCGATGGCGAAAGGCTGCTATACTGCTCAATAAGCGCCATGAGGGTTTGAATTTTCTGATTTCCGGATTGCCGCTCCAGCAAACGGTTCAGGCTGTCGATGGTTTGCATTGTGGTTTCTCCGTTGTGTGCGAAGCCAAAAGTTAAACGCATCAACAATACTAAAACTGCCGCCAATTTTAGTGTTCGAACCATGAAGCAAAGATAGTGGCTTGATTTTGAATAAAAAAGCTTTTAATAACAGTTTATTACAGATCGCCTTCGGATAAATTTTGTGATAACTGTTGCCATCCAAATCTCAACAGCCTATATCTGCAAACGATCTCATGTGCGCTTTTTTAAAGTTGTATTGGCAAAACCAGTGCTGGCCTGACAGACCTGTCAGGCTTGAGCGGCAAACAAAAAGCCGGAGAACGATTACCCGATAAATTACCTAACTTCGTCGGTCAAAATCTAATGGCATGATCCGATCGATGACAGGCTTTGGCAGGGCCGAAACCACTTGGGGTAAGCGGAAGGTAGCTCTTGAAATTAAGGCACTGAACAGCAAGCAGTTAGACTTGGTTTTGCGACTTCCGAACGAATTTCGTACCGTTGAATTTGAATTGCGCAATATGTTGGCCGAAAGACTGCAGCGGGGCAAAATTGACCTGACGATTAATGTGGAAAGTAACGGTGTGAATGGCCAGATGATTCAGCCAGAAGCGGCGCGCGAGGCTTGGCGGCAGTTGGAGCAGCTCTCCTTTGAGCTGGGTAAGCCGCTGCCTCAGGATGTTTTCTCATTGCTCGTGCGTTTTCCGGGCTTTTTCGCTTCGTCGGAGCCCGAAGCCGTGGATGCCTTTGTGGAACCTCTTCGTGTGGCGCTCTCCGAAGCAATTATTGCCCTCGATCAATTCAGGCAGCGCGAAGGGCAGGTACTCAAAGCCGATCTGCTCAGCCATCTCGAACAGATTGTAAGTTTGCTTGACCAGACCGAACCGTTTGAAAGTCAGCGGATAGAGCAGATAAAAACGCGCTTGTCAAAGAATCTTACCGAGTTTGCCACGCAACAGAAATTCGACCAGAATCGTTTTGAGCAGGAGCTTATCTATTACCTCGAAAAGCTTGATATCACCGAAGAAAAAGTGCGCTTGCGACAACATTGCACCTATTTTGCCGAGACTATCGACGAGGACTTTGCCGGAAAAAAGCTGGCCTTTATTGCGCAGGAGATGGGGCGGGAAATCAACACCATGGGCTCGAAAGCCAACGATGCTTCCATACAACGCCTTGTGGTGCAAATGAAGGATGAACTGGAAAAGATAAAGGAGCAGTTGTTTAATGTCCTGTAATTGAATGACTAAACAAGGAAAACTAATTGTGGTTTCGGCACCCTCGGGCTCAGGTAAGACCACGCTTGTGAAACATCTGCTGGCAACTATTCCGCATCTTGCCTTCTCGGTCTCGGCCACCAGCCGAAAGATTCGCGAAGGTGAGCAGGATGGCAAAGACTATTATTTTCTCACGCCCGAAGAATTCCACGCCAGAGCGGAAAGAGGCGATTTTTTGGAATGGGAGGAAGTTTACCCCGGTCTATGCTACGGGACCCTGAAGTCGGAGGTTGAACGGCTCATAAATCTGGGCCTCAGCGTGGTATTCGATGTGGATGTTGTAGGTGGACTCAATATCAAAAAACATTATGGGAAGGATGCGCTGGCTATCTTTGTTATGGCGCCATCTGTCCAAGCACTGGAGCAGCGACTTCGCGCCCGCAGCACCGACAGCGAGGAGAGTATGCAGCCGCGCATCAGCAAGGCCGCCCATGAAATGACGTTTGCTGCACGCTTTGACAGGATTGTTGTGAACGATGATCTTGCCACCGCAAAATCTGCCATTGTTTCCTTAGTGAACGATTTTATTAACGAATGAATTTTCCGATTGAATACCAGGTTGTAGAACAACCATCGATGCAGTCGAATATGCTTCGAACCATCCTATCGCTGCGCATTGGCAGGCGAAAAGTCGATTCGGTTCCAGAAGGTTTTATGTTGGTTAAAATGGTGATGGCGCCTTTCAACCCCAGCGATATTGCTTTTTTGCAGGGCAGTTACAACGTAAAAAAAGCACTGCCCGCTGTTCCCGGTTTCGAAGGGGCCGGGATTGTGGTTGCTCTGGGTGAAGGGCTTGCAAGTGAATGGCTTGGGCGAAAAGTGGCTTGCTTTGCAGGAAACGATGGCGATGGCACCTGGGCCGAATACCTGCTTGCTAAGCCAGATCAGGTGCTCGCATTCGACGAAAGCCTGTGCTGGGAGCAGGCGGCTACCTTTTTGGTGAATCCGTTAACCGCTCATGCCATGTTTGCGCTTGCCATTGATGCCGGCACAGGATGCATCGCGCTCAATGCAGCAGGCAGCAGGGTGGCCGATTGGATGAGAGCATTTGCAAATCGTAACAAACTGGAAACCATAAACATCGTTAGAAAGGCTGAGGTTAAAGATCAACTTATCGAGAGGGGAGTAAAAAACGTATTGGTTTCGAACGATGAGCACTTCGCCGAGGAATTTCGGCGTGTCGCTTACGAGCTCGATTGCAGGATGGCCTTCGATGCGGTGGGTGGAAATCTTGGCGGACAGATGCTAAACGCCATGCCCGGAAATAGCCGGCTAATCGTGTATGGCGGACTTTCGAACCAGCCTCTGGGAGAGTTGGATGTTTTGGGGTTGATTTTTAAGGGAAAAAAGGTTGAAGGCTTCGACCTTAATCAATGGTGGGCGAAAAGCTCAATGGCAGATAAACAGCTGGTTGCAGCTGAAATTGCCGAACTCATTCATGATGGAAGCGTTTTGAATCAGATTAGCCAGATTGTTGATTTAAAAGACGTTGCTTCTGGTTTGAGGCACTATCTCGGCCATATGTCCGAAGGAAAAGTTTTGCTTCGCATGTAATGCAACGCATAGTTTTTTGAGTCAGTAAAGCATCCCGGAATTGTTTCTTAATTTTAAATTTCGAAAAGCCTCGTAAATCAGCATGTTTTCGACCCATAACATCCCCACGGGCCTGTTTTTTGGCTCTTTCAATCCTATCCATCATGGGC
>DAIOUP010000231.1:0-4399 GCA_036759465.1 Bacteroidales bacterium | reverse complement strand
GAACAGTATTTATCAGGTGCACAAGAGGTTCGATACAAGCTGGATGGACTTCGGCCTTCTGTTTATCTCTGCACGGTCACTTCGGGAAATTATTCCAGAACGAGAAAGTTTGCCGTCGTTAAAGGACGCTAAACTGGACGATCTGGTATGTAGATTCTGGTCATAGTTATCATTAGCCAGTCATCATGTTTTGTTTCACAAAACAATGGTCTGCTTGTGGCTGCAGCTTTCTTTATCAAGTTTTAATGTGAAGATGCATTTAAGTTCCCCTTAGAGACCAGATAAATAGCATAGTGATTTTCTCCTTCGGAAAGAGGCGGTAAAGTAGTCGTGTAGTAAAATCCAGTATTGCCATTATCTGGAGCAAAAATACCAGAGCTTGAAAAGATTGTGTGAGGCGCATCAGGAAATGTATGGCCTTCCGACGAATCCAGCATATTCAGGGCAACAACGTGGTTGGGCGTATTGCCCGGAAAAGGCGAAGTGCCCGGCATGCCCACCGTGCGATACATTAGCAATAAAGCATCGAGTGCTGTAAGGCTGCCACTGCTGTTAGTGTCGGCAATTTTACTGGAAAATGGGCTTACAGGGGGTGGGCCAATCCAGCTTAGTTGCGCAGTAATTGGATTGAGTGAGGCCATGTAGCTTAAAATCAGTGCATCAACACCAGTAATTCCGCCCCAGTTGTTCCATAACCAGCCACTCCCCAAGAGGCCTGTCGAGGTTTGCTCAAAAAAGCGTATTTCGAGAGGAGTGTTAGCGGTAAGCTGCTCAAAATGAATAATATGGCTACCATCGATCTGGCATTGGGTTATGCCATTTTCGGGTTGGGCCGGGTTATTGATCGTTGCACAGAAACGATTCACGGTAGTGGCTGCTAATGTCGGTTCTCCCGCACCAAAAAGTTTCACCGGCAGGTGAAGGTTGGATGAAGTGCCCGATCCAGCTCGAATGTGACGAACAAAGAGGGGCAATTCACTAATGTTGAGCATAATGTTGCCATTGTTCCAAATCGGCGCCTGACTGATGGGGATAGTATCGCTGTTAACCAGCAGGTAAACAGTTGTCAGCCAGTTGCCAGTGGGAAGCCCCGCAGGGTATGTATAGTTTTCGATGACCAGGTTCTCGGATGTGCTGCACCAAATCGCATCGATGAGCGTATCAGCATTTGCTGAGGCAAAACGGTAGGTGAGTACACGATTGTCGGTGGTATTACGTTCGCCGGAAAAGTATTGGTTATGAAGAAGTTTGGTGAAGGTCTTCACGTAAAACCACGACTTTTTGGGTTGGTGGCCAAACCATATTTCACCTGTCAGACCGCTGCTGTTATAGATGTTGGGATTGGGGTGATTCACGTCGCGCAGCATGAAAATGTGCGCACGATCGACGCCTGCCGCGGCGGCAGCGAGCAGACTGCGCAAAAGCCACCGGCCCTGTACTTCCTGGGCATCGGTGTTGCCAATGGGGCGGCTGGCAATGGCGCTTTCGGGATTGGTGTCGTAGCCGAATTCCGAGAGCCAGATCTCCTTGCCTGGTAAATACTTATTGCGCCAATCCACCAGTTCTTTCAGTTTATACTTTAGGCTGTCGGCCTCGGGACTAATACCATGCTGGCCATTCTGGCTGTAGTGGTGGAAGTTTAGCACATCGGCCGGAAAGTCCTGACTTCGGTTGAAGTCGCTCCAGAGTTTCATGCACCGCACATATTCCAGGTTGAGGCTTGCCAGGCCCGCCATGACCATTTTCATCTGTGGGTCGGCTGTTTTCATGCCTTTACCGGGGCCAAGGCTGCCCTGGTGGCCATCGTAATCGGCGCTGCACATAGCGGCAAATTCGAATGGGTGAAAATAGCCTCCACGGCTGAACCACCATTTGTCGGGTTCGTTCCAGTTTTCGATGTAATCGATAAGACCGAGACCTGACAGCACCGGCTGGCCTGGTCTGAGTTTGAGCATGCCTGAAGGCACATTGCTTTTGCCGTAGCGGGCAGCAAATTGAAACATATAGTCGGAATGCTCGATGTATGAGGCCGGCAGCAGGGGGTTTTTGCCGCCGGTGATGGGTTTGTGCTGCGTAAGACTGTCGCGCCAACCGGTAATATATGGTGCAGCTCCCTGAAGCACGGGATTAACAGAAATGCCGGCGTTCTTCATCTGGGCGTAAAATGCATCGAAGTCCCATCCCCAGCCCGGGCCACTTACCCAGCTTGGGCTCCAGGCATACTGGTTATTTGGGTAACCAGGATAGGTAGTGTCCGTATTTCCCTCATCCCATTGCCAGTCGTGGTATTCCCTCAGGCTGCCGGCTGCCTTTATGCGTAGCAAAGGGTCATCGACAAAAGCATTTACGCCGATCAGCTGTTGCATCACTTTTGGCGGATGTGCTGTGGGTTGTGGGGGAATTGATGGTGTTCCCAAAGCATTGCCGTAAAGTACAAATTCGGCAATGCGACAAGCGGGAGAGCGGAAGCGAAGCATCACAAAACGGGCATCCACGTTCAACATAAAAGATTGCCAGGCATTGTATTGATTTAGAAATAGATAGCCGGCCTCAGTCCAGCCGGCAAGCGATCCGGTAAAAATCCGTAATGTGTCGCTGTCGTTAACGTCGAACACCCAAATGCTTGAAAGATTGTGATTTACACCAAGGTCTATGATAACATCGGCAGGATAGTAGATGTGCTGATGTGGCCAGCCGGGGAAAAATACCGTTTCCGGCGAACCGCCGGAACCAGCGGCCGGATCACCCGAAATAGATTGTTCATCAATTAGCATTCGGGCATCCCCTTTGGTGCTGCAGTTGAATAGCATATCGGGACTAAGGGTCAACTTGCCCGATTGCGCCGCCGCATCGGAATTGTGCATGGAGAACAGCAGCAATGCCAATATAAGGTGTGTAATGAGTTTTTTATTCATCATAGTGTATCTGGAGCAATGCGTGAAATGTGCAGATTTTGGGAAGAAAGACTTGCTTGTTTATAACACTCGATTAGTTAAGTACGATAGAAATGATTGAAGGTAGGCTATGGACACATCATTATGTCAATAACGGTTTTTATTGTTGATAATCAGTGCTGCAATTACTCCAGGCACCCATCCGGCCAGCGTAAGAAGAAAAACGATGAGCACCGAGCCGCAGCCTTTGTCAACGACGGCCAATGGCGGAAAGATAATACAAAGAAGAACTCGCAATATGGACATGATAATTCTATTTAGCTTGTAAAATTAACGGTTTGCCAGTAACCCTTGTTGTTATGGTTATTCGTTTTCGGAGGTAGGACACAGCAGAATTTAGTTTCTTTGCCTTGCCATGTGTTTTGCAATATTGGAGCTGCACAGGCGTTTCAGTAATACTTAACTAACAAAGATGAAAATCGCTTTACGCTCTTCAACCATACTATTATTTCTGACGCTCCTGGGCTCTGTTGTTCATTTGCAGGCCCAGATTGGCGGCAGGAGCACTTATGGCTATCTGGAGACAGCTTTACCTGCCCGCACTGCAGCGCTTGGGGGCCCGGTTCAGACGGGTGTGGACAACGATATTCAGTTTACCCAGTTCAACCCGGCCCTGATCAATCCTCAGTTGCACAACCACATCAGCCTTGCTTTTGTTGACTATTTTGCCGATGTGAAATTTACTAATCTTCAATACAGCCGCACATTTGAGAAATTCGGCAGCTTCGCGGGCAGCCTGCAATACCACAACTACGGCAAATTTGAGTATGCTAGCGAGTCGGGCGACCGGCAAGGCACTTTTGGTGCCTCAGATTATGCTTTTATGCTGGGTTGGGGACGGCGCCTCGACAGCAATTTTTCCATTGGTGCACAGCTCAAATGGGCTGTTTCGCAATATGAATCATACAACTCTTTTGGGATGGCGGTCGATGTGGCAGGTATTTATCATTCGCCCGAAGGTTGGCAGATAGCTTTGGTTGCCCGCAACATCGGCAGCGAAATAAAATCTTACCTGCCCGATCATGCCTCGTACATGCCATTTTCGTTATCACTGGCATTTTCGCAAAAGCTGGAGCATTTGCCGCTGCGTTTCTTTGCCGTTTACGACCACTTGCAAAAGTGGGACCTCACCTATACCGATCCGATTGACCTGCGCGGCCGCATTGACCCTATTACCGGTAAGCGAAACGATCTAAAAGGTATTGAAAAAACGGCCGATCAGCTGATGAGGCATATTGTTCTGGGTGGCGAACTGAGCATCGGAAAGAACCTTAAACTGCGTGGAAGTTACAACTACCGCAAACGGCAGGAATTGCTGGTGCCGGAAAAGCCGGCTTTGGTGGGTTTTGCCTGGGGTGCGGGTATTAAAGTTTCCAAATTCAGCATCGACTACGCCAGGGCTACATTTCATGTGGTAGGCTCGCCCAACTACATCACTGTCAGCA
>DAIOUP010000230.1:0-4406 GCA_036759465.1 Bacteroidales bacterium | reverse complement strand
AACGCATGGGGATTCTATCCTTCGATTTTCAAGGTCCTGAAAGAAGGTTTTAAAGCATTCTTAAATACTACGGACGACCTGCTGCAAAAGGAATATTTCATCTCCCACCCGCTCAACCACATGATAGCCAACAAGCTGGGCAGCATCAAAATCCTGGAAACACCGTCCCGTTGGTTCGGGTTGACCTATCCTGACGACAAGCCATTGGTAGCCAAACAGTTGCTTCAACTCACAAAGGCGGGCCTCTATCCTTCAAAGCTCTGGAGCTGAAACGCATGAACAACGATCATTCCAATACCGACCTTTTAATCATTGCCGGCCATTTCCACCTTCCGGGAAAAATACTGAACATCCGGGAAACCGGCGAAGGCCACATCAACGATACTTTTCTGGTGGAGACCGATGCCCGACAAACCTTTATTCTCCAGCGCATCAATCACAGGATTTTTACAAACGTACACGGCCTGATGGACAACATCGGCCGGGTGTGCCGACATATCAACGAAATGGGCCAGAGTCCCTCAACGAAAGGCAAACTGATTGCGCCTCAGATTATTGAGGATCTTTCGAGAAGGCTGTTTCATGTTGATAATGATGGCAACTTCTGGCGTTGTATGACCTACATCCACCATCAGCCACCGAGGGAAATCGATATAAACATTGCTTCTGAGGGAGGAAAAGCCATAGGCAGATTTCAGAAAATACTTTCCAACTTGCCGGGCGAAAGGCTTCATGAAACCATCCCCAACTTTCACAACCTGAGCCTGAGGTTGGAAGCATTGCACGAAGCCATCCAAAAGGACGTGGCAGGCCGTCTTGGCGAAGTTTTGCACCTGACAGCCGCCATCCAAAAGCGGGAAGAAGAAATGCTTCTATTGCACCGGCTCGAAAGCGAAGGCAAAATTCCCATCAGGGTAGCACACAACGACACCAAAATAAACAACGTATTGTTCGACAATCAGGGCAAAGCCATCGCCCTGATCGACCTCGACACCGTGATGAGCGGCAGCGTGCTGTATGACTTCGGCGATGCCATACGCACCCTTTGCAACACTGCACAGGAGGACGAAAGCAATCTTTCGCTGGTGCGATTCAGGTTCGATCTGTTTGAAGCCTTTGCCTCCGGTTATTTACTGGAAACCAAAGAAATACTCGAACCCATTGAAATTGAATGCCTTGCGTTCAGCTGCAAACTGCTGAGCTATATCATGGCCGTCAGGTTTCTGACCGACTATCTGAATGGCGATGTGTACTTCAAAACCAGAAGCCCGATGCACAATATGCACCGGGCTTCCAACCAATTGAGGCTTCTTGAAGGTATCGAGTATGATTACCCGTCTATGCAGCAGGCAATCGGGCGTTTAGCCAAACTTTAATTAAATCCTCACGAGCGTATCACTCTTCCCGAGCCTGTAATCTGCTGACGTACAGCCGGATTGCCGCGATAGTACACATTGCCGCTGCCGCTGATGCTCACGTCGAGCAGCTGGGTAACCCTCAGATAAGCATTGCCCGAGCCGCTGATGGTGGTGTAGCATTGTTTCTGTACAAAGCCATAGGCTTCGAAATTGCCCGAACCACTGATGCGCATATCCGAATTGTCGGCTGTTCCGGTGAGCCAGATGCTGCCCGAGCCGCTGATGCGTGCATCGAGGTTCGCTACATCGGCATCAGCTTCAATGGCACCCGATCCGTTGAGCTGAAGACTGAGATTGTCAAGATTCAGGTTTTCCACTTTAATAAGTCCTGAACCGTTGAGGGTGAGGGATTCAACATAAGGCACATACACATTCACAATCATGGTCATGCCAGGATTGATGCAATGGCTGCCCTTGGTTTCGATAAAAAGACGTCCGCCTGAAACCGAAGTGCGGATATAGGGCAAAAGGTTCGACTCGGCGTCAATTTCCACTTCGTGCCGCTGCGAGGGATGCACATACACTTCGAAAGAGCCGTTGCTCACAATGCCCGTAAAAGGCTGCACTGAGCGCAGCTCGGTACGTGGTATGCCATTGCCTTGTATGCAGATGCCATCGTAATAGCATCCGTGAAGCAATATGACTGTAAGTATCATCAGCACAGGGCTTATCACATTCAGGGATTTGGAAAAGGTTTTCATAAACAAGGTATTTGGTTTTCGGTAAAAGGGTAAATAAGATATTTGGTATCTGATATACCAGAATTATGCCAAAATGAATCGATCCCGGGCTTTAGTTATTATTCCGGTGATGCCCGTTCAGACCATTTTTGGTTTTGTCTGACGAAGGGACATCATGATTCGCTTGCGATTGTTTAAGTTTTTGTTCGATGCTGAACCACAGTTTATTGTCCGGTTCGAGATCATCGAACGCCCTGCGGTTTGCTTTCACGAATTTTTCCAATGGATCAGGCTGCATATCCCTGTTGCATAATGATTTCCTTTACGCGTTGCCGTGCGCGCATGTATTGCGTTTTGGAATTCGAAACCGATATGTCGAGTATTTCGGCAATCTCGTTGTGGTCGTAGCCTTCGAGCAGGTAGAGCGAGAAAATGGTGCGGCTGCCCGAAGGCAGATTGCACATGGCTTTCTTCACCTGTTCGACGGTTAGTCCGGTTTCTTCGGGGGCCTCATCGGGTATGCCTGCAAACACCTGCATATCGTCGAGGTATTGCAGCTGGACGCGCTTGCGCCTAAGTGCGTTGATGCAACGGTTGACCACAATACGCTTAAGCCATGCACCAAATGTGCTTTCGAAACGGAAGCGGTGCAATTTGTCGAAAGCTTCAAAAAAAGCTTCCTGAAGCACGTCCTCTGCGTCTTCCTTATTCTGCATCATTCGGTAACTCAGATTGAGCATGGCCTTTGCATATTGTTGATAGAGTGCATACTGCGATTTTCGATTACCTTCGAGGCACTGCAGGATGAGATCGTTATGCGTTTGGGTGATGACCGTTTCCACTGTACATATTTTTTGGTTCTCACCTGCCAGATAAAAAGACATGCCAAACTTTTCGGGGTTGCAAAAAATACTTGCCCACAAGGGCGAGAAACGAATTGGTCAAACCAAAAATTCTGCCGGAACATGGCCGGAACTACGGGCGGAACAATAATGTAAAAGGCTGTTTACAAGATATTTAAATGTGCATCTTGACATTACCGAATGAATGATTAATTTTGTTGTGGATGCTACAATTAAGCCCCATGGTTTTTCAACCAAGCGCAAAATTTAACTTTATCAACCTCAAGGAGCGCGACAGGTTTTAGGTGAAGTGTGCGCCGACGGACACTTTCCGTTCAGCATAGGACAGTTAACATAATCACCTGAAATCAAACATTAAACCATGGAACTTCCATTTGCCGAGAATTATAAGATAAAAATGGTTGAAAACATCCGGCGTAGCTCACGCGCAGAGCGTGAACGCTGGATCAGGGAAGCCCGCAACAATCTTTTCAACCTGCGCAGCGATCAGGTATTTGTCGATCTGCTCACCGATTCGGGCACCGGTGCAATGAGCGACCGTCAGTGGTCGGCCATGATGCTGGGCGACGAATCGTATGCCGGTGCTTCCTCGTATTACAAATTGAAGGAGGCCATCAGCGATATCACCGGATTCCCCTATTTTTTACCGACGCACCAGGGCAGGGCTGCCGAAAATGTACTTTTCAGCACACTCATCCAGGCAGGGCAGGTTGTGCCCGGAAACGCACACTTCGATACTACCAAGGGTCACATCGAATTCAGGAAGGCTACGGCCATCGACTGCACCATCGACGAGGCATCGGACACTACCCTCGACCATCCTTTTAAAGGAAATGTGGATCTGAACAAACTGCAGCAAGTGTTCGACACCCATCCGCTGGAACAGATAACATTTATTATTATAACCATCACATGCAACACCTCGGGCGGACAACCCGTATCGCTCGAAAACATGCGCCAGGTGCGCCAATTGGCCAACCGATATGGCGTCAGGGTGCTTTTCGATGCTGCCCGTTTTGCCGAAAATGCCTATTTCATTAAGCTGCGCGAACCGGGCTATGCCGACAAGAGCATACGCGAAATCGTGCGCGAGATGTTCAGCCTTGCCGATGCCATGACCATGAGCAGCAAAAAGGATGGCATTGTCAATATGGGCGGATTTATTGGCTTACGCGAAGAAGAACTCTTCCGTCAGGCCAGCGTTTACAACATTATGTTTGAGGGGTATATTACCTACGGCGGTATGTCGGGGCGCGATATGAATGCCTTAGCCGTGGGTTTGTACGAAGCCACCGAATTCGATTACCTCGAAACACGCATCAGTCAGGTGGCCTATCTTGGACGTAAGCTGCGCGAGGCCGGAATACCCGTGCAATATCCTTTTGGCGGACATGCCATCTTTGTGGATGCGCTTAAGTTTTTGCCCCATGTACCACGCGAACAAT
>DAIOUP010000229.1:0-4420 GCA_036759465.1 Bacteroidales bacterium | reverse complement strand
ATTATGTGGACACCGTCAATCGCCGACGACTCGAAAACACCGCCATTACCGGCATGCTCGAAAAGCTCGACCCCCACAGTTCGTACATTACCCCCGAGATGTTTCACGAGATGAACGACCCCTTGCTGGGCAGCTTCGAGGGTATAGGGGTCTCCTTCCGTATCGAAAAAGACACCATCATGGTCATCAATCCCGTGAAAGGAGGCCCCTCGGAGCGTGTAGGCATTATGCCCGGCGACCGCATTGTGATGATCGACGACACGCTTGTAGCCGGCAACGGCATCTCGAACCGCGATGCCATGCGCAGGCTCAAAGGTCCCAAAGGAACCGAAGTGAAAGTTGGAGTTTATCGCCGTGGTGTGAAAGGACTGAAAGACTACACCATCACACGCGATGTCATTCCCACCTACAGCCTTGATATCGCCTATATGATTGACAATCTGACCGGTTTCATCCGTCTGAATAAATTCTCGGCCACCACCTACAAAGAATTTCTCGAAGGTGCGCGCAAGCTCAGGCGCGAAGGCATGAAGCAGCTTATCGTCGACCTCCGGGGCAATGCCGGAGGCTACCTCAAAGCAGCCACCGATATTGCAGACGAATTTCTCCCCAAAGGAAAGCTCATCGTTTACACCGAAGGCAAAAACCGGCCGAGGTCCTATACCTTTGCCACCAATACGGGCATGCTCGAAGACATCCCCGTGCTTGTGCTTATCGACGAGGGATCGGCCAGCGCCAGCGAAATTGTTGCCGGCGCCCTGCAGGACAACGACCGGGGCACCATCATCGGTCGCCGCTCGTTTGGCAAAGGGCTGGTGCAGGAGCAGATGACCCTCCGCGATGGCTCAGCCATCCGCTTAACGGTGGCAAGGTACTACACTCCCACCGGACGCAGCATTCAACGGCCTTACGATGGCGACTTCGAAAAATACCACCACGAGCCCATGGATCGTTTCCTCAATGGCGAGGTGAGCAACCCCGACAGCCTGCATTTTGCCGATACGGTTAAGTTTGTCACGCCCGGTGGAAAAGTCGTTTATGGCGGAGGCGGCATTTTGCCTGATGTTTATGTCCCCCTGCGGCCCGACTCGGCGCTGTTTTACTACAACAGGCTGGCCAACAGCGGCCTGATCTTCCAGTACGCCTTCGATTATGCCGACGCCAACCGGCAAACGCTACGGCAATACAAAAATGTGAAAGAATTTATCGATCGCTTTCAGGTGAGCAACGCCATGCTCGAAACCCTCTATCGGCAGGCTGCCGATAAGGGTATCACCGCCACAAGAGCCGAACAAAGCTCAGCGGTCCGCCACGTGAGCACACTCCTGAAGGCCTATATTGGTCGCAACCTTTTCGACGACGAAGGCTTTTATCCAGTATATCAGCAGATTGACGAGGTGCTCCAACAGGCAATAAAGCATATCGAAAAACCCAAACCCTAGCCGGATGGCCAGCATCTTGCTCATCTCCGCTTCCATGCTGCTCAGGCTGGCCACCTTTGCGGTGGTGATGAATTATTACAAAGATTCGCGACACCGCTTTGCCTGGCTGCTCATTGCCGCCGCCATGGTGCTGCTGGCGCTCGAAAACCTCTTTCAGTTGCTGGCGATAGCCGGAGTGTCGAATCTGGCACAACAGCAGTTATTACCTCACTCGGCCGGATTTGCCGTTTCGGTGCTTATGCTCACCGGCACGGCCATGATCAATACAATTCTGAAAAGGCTGGCCGCCGCCGAACGGCGCAAAGAGAGTATCGAAAAACGATACCAGCAACTGTTCGACACCACCAGCGACCTGCTCTTTGTACTCATGCCCGACGGTAAGATCATCGAAGTAAACCATGCCGCGTGCGACCGCCTTAAAATGAGCCGCGAACATCTGCTTACCAAACGTTTTGCCGACATCAAAGCCGGTGCCGCCGCCGAAGGTGTAATGGACCACCTGAACGACATCCGCAAAAAAGGCTACCACATCTTCGAAACCGAATTGCTCACCGGGCAAGGAATTCGTTTTCCCGTGGAATTGAATTGCCGTCTGGTAGATACCGAAGAGAATCAGCACATTACCTGTATTGGCCGGTCAACGGCCCAACGTCGCGAGCTCGATAAAAAAGTGCGGATCGCCATCATCGAAACAGAAGAGCGCGAACGCCGGCGTTTTGCCAAAGAAATACACGACGGATTGGGGCCGCTGTTGTCCACTGTGAAGCTGTATGTGAACGAACTCGAGACTACACATCCGGGAACAGCCGAACATAACGAATATATCGGACAGGTGAATCATCTGCTCGACGAGGCCATCCAAAATGCACGCAACATAGCCAATAACATCACTCCGCGTATTCTGGCCGACTATGGCCTTCAGAAAGCCGTCGAAAACTTCACCGAAGCCATCAATGCCACCCGCCTGCTTGCCATCAGCACCCATTTCGAAAACATCGACCGGAGCATTGGTTCCACCCTCGAGCTGATCTACTTCCGCATCGTTAGCGAACTGATCAACAACACTATAAAACATGCCAACGCCACGCAAATTGAGGTCAGGCTATGGCTTAAAGAGGGAAAACTTTGCCTCGACTACCGCGACAACGGCCAGGGATTCGACTTGCAGGAAGCCATCGAAAAAGGTGATAACCACATGGGGGTGAAAAACATCATCAGCCGCGTGCGTTCGCTCAATGGCGTTTTCAACTTCCGCAACACCATGCCCGGCATTGAAATCCAGATTGTGGTGGATGTGCAGCCTGTAAGTCATCATAGCATTTGATTTGGGACGGGGGACAAGGGACGGGAATTTGGTAGCTGGTTACGGGTTGCAAGTTGCTGGACGTATTTACATTCAGCTAAACCTGACCCCGTTAGGGGTCAAATATTTGTATAACAAACTATTAAACCCATGGGCCGACCACAGCGGGGTCGCATGTTTTTGTCGGGTTCCGGTTACCGGGTTTTGGCTGAGGGTTAGAATTTTCGGGTTAATGAAGGAGTATAATGAACGGTGAACACAGAAAAAACAAACACGGAACAGCGAACACCGTCCCGTGCCAACGGGACGAAATTTCGGTAACCCCGAACACAAAACACCAAACTTCAAACACGGTCTTCCCTGACAGGACGAAATATCGGTAACACAAACTCACCCTTCCAGCAGCAGTCGCTCTATCACCTTCGGAAAATGCTCATGCTCAAGCGCATGAATCCGTTCAGCCAGACTTTCAGCCGTATCCCCGGCCTTCAATTCCGTTGATGCCTGAAAAATAATCTCTCCCCGGTCGTAATGCTCATCCACATAGTGAATGGTGATGCCCGAGCGGGCCTCTCCGGCCGCCACTACCGCCTCGTGCACCCGCATGCCGTACATCCCTTTGCCTCCATAAGCCGGCAAAAGCGCCGGATGAATATTGATTATGCGAATCGGAAAGGCCTTAATCAATGACTCTGGCAACAACCACAAAAAACCTGCAAGCACAATCAGGTGCGCCGGAAGCACCCTAAGCTCCTCTATGAGCGTTTCAGGCGCTGCAAAATCCGTCTTCGTTATCATTCGCACCGGAATTCCGAGCCTTTCTGCGCGGTCAATGGCGCCGGCACCCGGCTTGTTGCAAACCACCATGCTGACCCTTGCAACATCCGAAGCGGAAAAATGACGGGCAATGTTCTCCATATTTGTACCCGAACCCGATACAAAAACTACAAGGTTTTTCATGGCGTAAAAGTACAAAACAGGATTGCTGTTAAATGCTTTTGAATCAATCAAAGCACTTGCGTTCAAACCTTTCCGTCGGGGCAAAGGGTTTTCATTAAATTTGCGGCCTATGCCGGACCAACGAGAAAACAACAGCACCAGGCGCAAAGCCCTCGAAATCAACCTCAACCCCACCATCTTCGGCAGCTTTGCCGAGATAGGCGGCGGACAGGAAGTTGCCCGTCAATTCTTTCAGGCCGGCGGTGCTTCTGGCACTGTGGCCAAAACTATCTCGGCCTACGACAAGCGTTACAGTGACGCATTGTACTGTCCCGACAAATCGCAGAAACGCTACGTCTCGCGCGAACGCCTCGAGCTCATGCTCGAAACCGAATACGAGGAACTCACCGGACTGCTGGGCGAAAATCCCTCGCCCGAGCTGCGTTTCTTCGCTTTTGCCGATACCGTTTCCACCCTCAACTTCCGAAAAGACAATATCGCACACGGCTGGCTTGGTGTTCGTTTTCAGCTCACTTCCGGCGGGCAGCCCAATCAGATTATCCTGCACGTGCGCCTGTTCGAAAACGACAACCTGCTGCAGCAAAACACCTTAGGCGTGCTTGGCGTAAACCTGCTCTATGCCTGTTTCTACTACTGGCAGCGGCCAAACAGTTTTCTGCAGTCGCTGCTCGACGACCTCGACACGGATCGTTTGGCCATCACCATGATCCACATG
>DAIOUP010000228.1:0-4425 GCA_036759465.1 Bacteroidales bacterium | reverse complement strand
ATGCAAGTTTAAAGATAATTCGCTTAGGCTGAACTTCCTCTTGATTGAGGGTCCAGCGATAAATAAACCCGGCGCCAAGATTTGCACTGCCCGCTTTTAACAGATTGGTAACCAAAATACCAGATTCGATTAGTGGTTTAGAAAAGTAAGGATCATGGCCTAAGTCCCTGAGCTGCTTCCAGGGCAAAGCTTGTATGGCCATATTGTGCAAAAATACGGGCTGCGGCCTGAACTTTTTCGTAGCGGGCCTGAGCGGCAACAGCTTATGGAGGAGGTAGAGCGAGATAAAGCCAGGCGACTGATATGCACCGGGCTCCAGCGATGCAAAACTGAAAGGTGCAAAAAGGAAATATTTATTGTATGATCCGGGTAGCTGATACTGCAGCAAGGCAGGGATCATTCTGTCGGTTAATCCGGTTTCGAGACGCATAAGTGTTTGTCCAGCAAATGGATAGCTGATGCTGTAATCAATCGAAACACGAAGCTGATACGCCTGATAAGGTTCATTTCCGGTCATTGAGATTTGCATTCGACGAAGCTCGGCAAGCAAAAGTGGATTGGGCCCGGACAAACGCGTGAGACCACGCTCCGAAAACATAAAGCGTTCGCCTGGCGCCAATCTGAATACCAGACTGAAGGTAGTCACAAGGGCTGTCTTGGCCGGATTTGCCCCATCAGACAAATTTCCGCTTTGATACAACGCGCCAATAGTTTCGCGTGCAAACGCCGGCCTTATGCCTGCGATGCGACCAACCGGAATATTGAGTGAGGCCTTGTAACCCTGTAAATTATTGATAGAACTGTAAAATAACTGCCTGAAAGCAAATGGGTTGAGCATTCCCTTTTGTTCGTCCGAGAGCCCTGATTCGCGTGCTTCATGTTTATCATAAATCCCCAGTTCAATCCATGCTCCAGGCCAATGCAGCAAATTGAAACGGGTTTCTATGGTCCATAATGGTTTTCTTATCCGTGTGGCATAGCCTCCATAAATACCAAAACCAAAAACTCGGCTATACCGTTCATTGGTAATAACCTCAAGTCCTGGCCGGTAGCCCTCCGTATTGTTAAACCTCAACAGGCTGTTGATTGGGAAATCGAAAGCACCAATGCGCAAGCGCCCCTCGGCAAGTGCAGTCGACAAGGCCAGCCAACGATCGAGCCTGTGCACCCTGCCAATGGAATCCATGAAGCGATAAGTTTCGAGCAACCTTTTGCTCAAACTGTCGGGACGAAATGTCTGCCAGCGTGCCTCTTCGGTCTGCCAGGCATCACCATGCACGATAAGCTCATACCGCTTCTGACTGCCTTCATCAATTTCGGCGTTAATCCTGATCTTACCTGCCTGGCTGAGTCCTTCGCCAGTCAAAATGGTGCTTCCGGCAGCAGTGGGCAAGGTGAGCCAAAGTCGGGTGTTGAGCAAGACCGGAAACCATGCTGCATTGTCAATCTTTTCGTACAGCTGTCTGAGCTCGGCGGTCATATTGCCCGACTCAATAGCTGGTGTTGCCACAACGCTTCGAAGGGCCCAGTCGGGCGATTGTATGCTTATTCTTCCTCTCAATCCATCGAACCGGCTATCGGGGCTAGGCTCAAAACTTATGGTAAAAAGGCTGTCGGTGCCGCTCACGGGAATGGATTCTTCGAGGATAAACCGATATCGGTTAAGACTTCCGGCCGCCAGCGGGCTCACATACCACGATCCGCCTATCGAAATGCGATCGCCGTAAAAATCGGCCGAATGAAGCTGGTCCATCAAAAAAACAAAAACAGGGTCGCGAAGCCCTGAAACCCTGTTTGCTATAACTTCTGCTGTTTTTCCGCGCGCTGAGGTAAAATGCTCTTTGACAACCGATTCCATGACGAGCAGGTCATAGGTTTTCAGGTGTTGTTCGAGTTGGGTGTTGGGCAGCCTGCTGCCCGAGTCGGCGCCAATCACCAGACGGTCGTATCGCTCAAGTTGGTATGATTGCAGAGAACTGGGAGCGTTTCGGGCCAGATTTTCGCGGGCATTGCGTATGATGCGATGGGCCGGATTTTCGCCTGCCTTCACAATAACTTCCCCGAGTTCCTCCATCGAAGGGTCGAGGCTGATAATTATAAATGTTTGTGCCTCATCAGGATGGATGCGTTTCTTAACAAATCCTACACTGCTAAAAATTAGTTTTTTATGCCCTGGAGGAACCAGAAACCTCCCTTCCAGATCGCAAACCGCCAACAATCGCCCCACACTATCGGTAACATGGGCAAATGCGACAGCCTTTCCTCCATCGGAACTAACTACCCTTCCTCTGATTTCCTGAGCATCGGCATATCTTGCTGTCGAAACGGCAAGTGTCAGTACGACAAGAATAAGTTTGGCTGCAGCTTTCATTGTCAGCTGCTCAGCTTCGGGTTGTTTTTGTGGCGTTCGGCATCCCGGTTGGTCTTTTTTAAAAGATTGGCCTCCAGAGCATTGTCCAGATCAACGCCGGTTTGGTTGGCCAGACAGATGAGCACAAAGAGTACATCGGCCATTTCGTC
This sequence comes from Bacteroidales bacterium, assembly GCA_036759465.1. GTDB lineage: Bacteria > Bacteroidota > Bacteroidia > Bacteroidales > F082 > JALNZU01. The sequence continues at coordinate 1,905 of DAIOUP010000228.1, read as the reverse complement.
GGCCAGATTGGAATCTTTGTCTGTCGGTTTAGCCGACTGATCGCCGTATTTCCGTGCCATGATGCGGGCAAGTTCGCCCACCTCTTCCATGAGCACTGCCGTATTGGTAAGCTCGCTGAAATAACGCACGCCCACTTCCTTAATCCATTGGTCCACCCTTTGCTGCGCTTCCTGAATGGTCATTGTTTTTGTTTTGGCAAAAATACGCAGGCATCCGAAACGCAGACGCCTCAGTCCGCATTGTATTACCTTTGCCGGAAAATAATTGATGGATAAAGGGATGGTAGCTGCCGCGCGAATGATTGTCAAAACCCATGCAGGTCTCGAAGAGATACTGGCGGAGGAGCTCGGGATTATTGGGGCGGCAAACATCGAAATCTTACGAAGGGCTGTTGCTTTTGATGGCGACAAAGCCATGATGTACAAGGCCTGTTATACGCTTCGTACGGCCCTCAGGGTGCTTTATCCGGTTGCGCAATTCAAGGCGGTGAACGATCGGAAGCTCTACGACAATGTGCGGCAATTGCCCTGGCATAGCTGGCTGAGTCCGGAAAAAACCTTTGCAGTGGATGCCGTAATCAGTGGAAAAGTGTTCAATCATTCGCAATATGTTGCGCTCAAAACCAAGGATGCCGTGGCCGACTATTTCCGCGATCGTATGGGAAGCCGGCCCAATGTGGATACTGATCGGCCCGATCTTCGGCTGCATGTGCATGTAAACGAAGATTACGTTAGCCTTTATTTCGATGCTTCAGGCGATTCGCTTCACAAACGTGGCTACCGCATCATCACTGACAAGGCCCCCATCAACGAGGTGCTGGCTGCCGGACTAATTTTGCAAAGTCGCTGGGATGGCAGGCAACCCTTTGTTGACGGAATGTGCGGATCAGGAACCATACCTATTGAGGCTGCAATGATTGCAATGCGCATTCCGGCAGGATATTTCAGAAAACACTTCGGTTTCATGGGATGGAACGACTTTGATCCGGCTCTTTGGAAAAGCCTGCGCGATGAGGCCGACAGCAAAATAACCGAAGCCGAAGGTCCAATTCTGGCATCCGACAACTCGAACCGTGCACTCGACATTGCCCGAAAAAACCTCGAACATGCCCGCCTTCATAAGGATATCCAGCTTTTCAGAAAAAATCTCGACAGTCTTAAGCCTCCACAAGGACCGGGCATACTCCTTATCAACCCTCCCTATGGCGAGCGCTTGCCCGAAAGCGACATCATCGCCCTCTATAAAATGATCGGGAACAGCCTGAAGCAGAATTTTAAAGGCTACAAGGCCTGGGTGATAACAAGCGATCTTCAGGCGCTGAAGTTTGTCGGTCTTAAGCCTTCAAAAAAATATACTGTTTTCAATGGGCCGCTCGAATGCCGCTTTGCATGCTTCGACATTTTCGACGGCTCGATGAGCGACCATAAAAGACTAAAGAACGAACAACCGAAACCCATCGATTGACAAGTTTTTATTCCAATAAAAATGAGAACAGCCATAAAATCATTCTTGCTCCTGTTTTCCTTGCTGGTGTTTGTTGCCCTTGTCATTGGCTGTGGCAAAAAAGCCGCAGATACGGAGGAGTATTTGATCAAGGTCGATAGCATCACTCATCCTGACACCGTTGCGGCAGGAAAGTCATTTTCGGTGAAGTTTTATGGAACAATCGGTCACAACGGCTGTTCTCGCTTCCTGCGTTTCGAAACCGAACGCTCCGCTGGTCTGACCAAGGTTTGGACAGTTGGTGAGCGCAAAACGGGACAAAATGTTATGTGTCCGGAGTATCTTCCCATGCTCAATGGTACTGTACTGAATCTCATGGCTCCTGATTCAGGTTCGTTCACCATAGCCGTGATCAACCCCGGTTTGGGTAATGTGCTGAATTCGACGGTGGTGGTCAGGCA
>DAIOUP010000227.1:0-4435 GCA_036759465.1 Bacteroidales bacterium | reverse complement strand
CATCACACCTACCCTTACACCAGCCACAAACAACACCCCGGAATAGCCAAAATCGAGAAAAGTGTCGTTAAACTGCTCACCCGAGTCTTTGTCGCCCGACAGGAAAGCCTGTCGTATGCCAGCCCCGGCAAAGCAATCGAAAAACAATGCACTGCCCTGAGAAACAAAACCCATTGTAAGGTCAGCCCCAATGCGGTTGATATCGGTGTGTTTGCTCACCCTGACGTTTCCATTATAAACCTTGTAATCAATGGCATAGTGTTGAAAGCCAGGTCCCCAGGCCACATAGGGTTGAAAACGGTCGCGCTCAGCATCGGGATAATAGCGGTGATAGGCATGCAAGGCGAGCCCGTTCAGCTTGTCGGCAGTGGTGATGCTCATCTCCACATTATTGCCGGCAAAAAATATCGGTGCCAGCTGAAGCCAGTGTCTTTCACTCAGCGGCAGGTCGAAATCCATCCGGAAGCCGCTCTGAAAAGCATATTGAGGCACCAGCGAAATCATCACGACAGGTTTGTCGGCCACCGGCACTTCCTGAGCCTTCGACACCAAAGGCAGCAGGGCAATAAGTAAGAAACCTGCAACTTTTCTCATTTGCGCATCATATTGGTACCCATTCCCAGCTGGCTGAGCAGGATAAGGTTGTTGTTTTCATATTTATATTGCGCCAGGCCCTGCTCGGTAACCACATACAGGTAAGGGTTATCGGGGATGACGTCAATAGCGGGGATGTTGAAGCTTTGCAGCAAAGTGAGGTCAACCCCGTTGCTCACCTGAAATACCTTGAGGCCGGCATCGCACACAAAGAGCAGGTTTCCGTCGATGCCCAGTCCGCGCGGATTGGTCATGGCGTATTCCTTCACGCGCTGGGGATTGTAGATATTGCTGATATTGAATATATAAAGCGCATTCACGCCCGAGCTGAGACCCTCGCCGGTGCGAAGGGTTACATAAGCATAATTGCCCTGAACCACCACAGGGTCGTAGCTGCGGAAATGCGGGGTGAAGCTCTTTTTCTCGGGCCGCTCCGGGTTAACTATGCTGTAGATGTGCATGCCGTTCTGGTCGCCGATGAAAAGATTGTCGCCCTCGGGGTAAATGGTCTCAACGCCAAAACCCAAATACTGCACATTGAGGCGGTTTACATCCTGGGGATTATCGATCTTAAACGTACTCAGCTTCTCAATATCAACTGCGTACAGGTAATTACCCTTAACCGTAAATCGGGCCATCGAGCCGCCGCGTCCGGTTTCCACGCTTTCGCTATCCTTGCGGCAGGAGGTAAGGCTTAGCAGCAGAGCCGCAATCCATAATATCCTGTGTACTAATGTTGCTTTCATGGCTTTCCGGTTTTTTTGTTCCAACCCACAACCACCGTTCCTTCGGGTTTGCGAAAGCCCCACCACCACATCATATCGGGGGCCACAGGTTCGGGAAACACTTCTTCAACGCGGTCGAGCACCTGAACTTGTGGCAGTCTGCGCATACTCACGGCTATCAAATCGATGGCATTGTCGGCAAAGATTACGCTATCGCGCACGGCTATGTCGAGCACGCCGGGGATGAGCAGGAAACCTGTTTTTTGGGGATTGGTGCGGTCGCTGTTGTTGATCACATGAATACCTTTATAGATATCCACGATGAAAATGGTGCTGCCGTAAATGTAGATCTTACCGGGCCTTTCGAAGGGGCGTGCGCCCTGCCAGGCGATGCTGTTGCGCAAATCTTCCTTACGCATCAGCACGGGCGCGTAACCGGATGCCGAACGCCAGTCAGGCTCCCAGTCGAAGGCGGTAAAGAGCACAATCAGCGCCAATGGCAATGCTGCCAGTGCATATTTTCTCATAATACAGTATATTGGCAAAAGCGGTATTTCGGGTACTGCTTTGTGATTTCAGGCTTTAGACTGTCTAAATTACGATGGCGTTGCAAATCACGGAAAATTTATATAATAGGCAGTCGGACAGTTGTGTTTGCCCGCATATACCCTATTCCTCTTTGCTCATCTCGAGCTTGATGGCACCTTGTTTTAGATGCAGCTTGCCATCTTTGAATGTAATGCTTAAGCCTGCATTGTCGAAAACAAAAGTTTCCTCAGACCGGGCTTCGAGCGGAAACTCGGGCTGTCCTGTTCCCTGACCATAGAGTTTGCCTTCGCGCTGCCGTATGGTGAGCTTCAGCGGAAAACCCTCGGCGGCGTAAGTGCCTGCGTATGATGCCAGTGTGGCCACATCAACTTTTGCCTCGTTAATATCCGGCAGCTTCCATACTTTTCCAAATGCCTCGTTTAATATTGCAATGAGAATGTCGTTCTGATTGTAATTCAACGCATTGGCACATATAGCAACGCCTATTCTTTCCTCCGGGTAATACACTGCTACCGACCTGAAACCATCAATGCCGCCGGTATGGCCCAGCCCTTTATGCTCGAAAAACGGCATGTGAAAAAGGCCAAAGCCAAACATATCCCTGAGCTCGGTCATTTGTTTCAGGCTTGCATCACTGAGCAGTTTACCGCTGAAGAGTGCGTGATAAAATTGCAACAGGTCTTCAGGTGTTGAGAATATGTTTCCAGCTCCGCCCGGCACACTCATATCGGTAAACGATTCGGCCACCCATTGCTTTCCATCCCAGTTGTAGGAAGTGGCGGCAAAACCATGCTCCGGCTTTGTCGCAAAAGTATGTTTCAGACCCAATGGCAGGACAATCTTTTCCCGTAGCAGTTGGGCGTACGACTTTCCGCAAAGGTCCTCAAGTATCCATCCCAGCAAAATGTAATTGGTATTGCTGTACTCCAGTTTTGCATCCGGTTCGAATTGCAGTTTGTATTGCAACATCCTGTCGAGCAATGCTTTTCGGGTTTGTGGTGTGGTGTGAAACGCCATATAGGTGCTGTCGCTGGTGAGGCTGAACAGGCCGGAGCGATGCCTGAGCATGTGAGCAAGGCTTATCTTCTCAGCCCCGTCGATGCCGGGAAAGTATTTTGCCAGCTTGTCGTCAACCGAAAGCTTACCCTCCTCTGCCATCTGAAGCACCATAACGGCCGTGAAGGTTTTGGTTACCGAGCCGATGCGGTAAACCGTATTTGGCCCTGCCGGAACTTTGCCTTCAACATCGGCAAGGCCGTAGGTATTGGAGAATGTAATGACTCCATCTCGCACCAGTGCAGCCGAGCCCATGATCTTGTGATGGTTTTCGAGCAGCACAAATAGGCTGTCTAATTTGGTCTGCCCGGGTAATGCCTGAGCCAGCAGCGTTGTGGCCGAAAGCACCCAGAGCAACATTATCAGTGATATTTTCTTCATATTTCGAAATTGTTTTGTTCAAAGATAAAGACAGGCTTCGTTGGTGAAGGTCGCATACCGGTTTTTGCAATTTTTTTAAATAATTGGTTTACTGTCATTTATTTACGAATTGAATAGCTTAATTACTTTTAACACTAACCTAGGGACCCTTTTTCGGGCCAAGCACCTTATTTTTGCACTTCCCATAGTGCTGCTTAAAAAATAGCTAATGGATTTCAGATTTTCAGTTGCGGTTTTGCTTGTATTGCTTTTCGCTGTTGCCAACAGCCGTTCGCTTTTTGGGCAGCATGTTACGTTGCAGCCCGACACACTGCAGATTCTGAGGTATCTTGAAGAACCGGTAAATACGATCCAGCCCGTGCGCAACGATGTGGTTTTTCTTCCTAACGGATTACCGCTCGACAGCCTGATCAATTATTCCCGCACTTACATAGGCACACCTTATCGCTACGGCGGTCGCACCGAACGCGGTTTCGACTGCTCTGGTTTTGTAAAGCATGTATATGGCAAGTTTGGTCTGGAATTGCCTCCCTCGAGCCGCACGCAGGCCCTTGTAGGCGAACACGTTCCCGTGGAATCGGTGCGTAAAGGTGATCTCATCTTCTTCAAAGGCCGCAGCACCAAAAGCAAAAACATAGGCCATGTGGGAATTGTGGTCGATGTAGTACCGGAGTCAAAAGATATACTCTTCATCCACAGCTCCACCCATGGCGGACTGCGCCTCGACTGGCTTAATAAGGAGGACTATTACCGCAAGCGCTTTGTAACCACCCGCAGGCCTTTTGCAGAAGCTGCCAACCCTTAATTTCCGGTTTCCGACACCAGCTTCGTTGCCATTTCCAATGCCGCTTGAATGTTGGGGCAAACGTTTTCATTGCCCACCATATCGGTAATCCCCGACTTTTCGAGGGCCTCCTTCACTTTTACGTTAGCGCCGCTGAGCAGCACCACCACATTCTTTTTCAGGTTCATCCTGATGAAGTTGCGCAGGTTGTTCACCCCGGTTGCATCCATAAAAGGCACGCGCCACAGCCTGACAATACGAACCCTTGGCGTGCGGGTAATGTTGCGTTCGGCCTCTTCGAAACGGCTGGCCACCCCAAAAAAGAAGGGACCGTTCACCTCAAACA
>DAIOUP010000226.1:0-4462 GCA_036759465.1 Bacteroidales bacterium | reverse complement strand
TGCTTCTGCTGCTGCCTGAGTGCAAAAGTGAGCTCAGTGGCGCGCTGACCGGCAAGTACATGGTCGGGGTTGATTTCCAGCACTTTGTTGTATTTGTCTAAAGCTAGTTTCAGGTTTTGTTTGTTGTAGGCTTCGTAGGCCTCTTTGAGCAAACTTGCCAGCAGCACTTCATTTTTATAGGCGTCGCTGTTGAGTGTTTCGTCAATGCGGCGGATCATGTCAGCAGCAAAGCCCTGCTCGGGCCAGATTTTTTGTGCTTCGGCATAAAGTGCCCTGGCTTCGGTGAGTTGTTTGGCCTCATAAGCCTGATCGGCGCGGGCGATGGCTGCCTCGTACCTTGTGCTGATGTCAATCATGCGGTTAATTTCCGAGAGCAGACTCAGTGCATCGCTGTTCTGCGGTAAAACCACGAGCGCTTCCTCTGCACGTTTTTTAGCGTCATTGTAGTTGCGCCTGCCCAATTGGTTGCGGGCCTCGGCAATCAGGCGCTGAAAGTTGGATTCTTTTTCCCGCATCTGAGCCAGAGCCAGCTCCGACTGTTGCAGCTTTGTCTTTGCCTCGGCATTTTCAGGGAAAATGTTAGTTGCCTGGTTGAACTGAAGAATAGCTTCCTCGTAGCGACCAACATCAAAAAATTGCGTACCCCGTTGCATGGCCTGATCGAAGTCTTTTTGTTTCTGACGGCTTTCTTCCTGCCTGCGTGTGATTTTTTCAACCTGTCCGAGCACGTAGCGGTCGTTGGGGAAAATCTGCAAGGCTTTGCGATAAGCTGTCACCGCAGCATCTTCCTTGCCTGCGGCCAGCAGTTTGTCGCCTTCATCCATATGGCCGTAAAACTTTTCCTGTTCTTCCATCTGTTTCTGTATCAGGCTCATGGTTTCGGCAAGGCGGCGTGTGGCCACCTGATCGCCGGGCTTGAGCCTGAGTGCCAGTTCGTAATAAGTTTTGGCACTCATATAATCTTTTTCGGCAAAGCGCTCATTGGCCGATTTGATGGTTTGTTCGTAGGTCTGGGGCTGCTGAGCCTTAAGGCCCTGAAGACTGTTCAGCGCCAGAAGCGAGAGGATAAATCCGGTAAGTAGAATGCGCTGCATGCACATTGGGTGTTTCAAAGGTTAACAAGGTTCAACGGAAGTGGTTGTGGTTTATTGCACTACTACGCGGCCATCAGCCAGTCGTACGGTTCTGTCGGACAAGGCGGCGAGGGCAGTGTTGTGGGTTACGATGATGAAGGTCTGACCAAAGGCCTTGCGCAGATCGAAAAACAGCTGATGCAGACTGGTGGCATTCGCAGAATCAAGGTTGCCCGAAGGTTCGTCGGCCAACACCAGCAAGGGTTTATTCATCAAAGCCCTGGCCACGGCGATGCGTTGCTGTTCACCACCCGAAAGCTCTGAGGGCTTGTGATGGGCGCGGTCGGAAAGCCCGAGGTATTCGAGTAATTCAGAAGCACGACCTTCGGCTTCTTTCTTTTTCATACCGCCGATAAAGGCTGGAATCAGCATGTTTTCAAGGGCAGTAAACTCCGGCAGCAGATGATGAAACTGAAAAACGAATCCGATATATCTGTTGCGGAAGGCCGAGAGCGCTTTGTCGCTCATGCGGTTGAGCTGTGCTCCCATGAGGCTCAGGCTTCCCTGATCAGCTTGTTCGATTGTACCAAGAATTTGCAATAAAGTGGTTTTCCCTGCACCGGATGGTCCAACAATGGACACCACTTCAGCCGGATAGGCTTCGAAATCAATGCCTTTGAGTACTTCAAGACTGCCGAAACGCTTAACAAGGCCTTTGGCTTGAACAATAGGAGTTTGCATGGCTGCAAAGCTAACAAAATTGCCTTGGCCGCAGGTCTTAGTCAGCGTTACAAAGCCTGTTTTGTTTTTTCCGAAAGCGTTTGCAATTGCCCGAAAAAGCCTAATTTTGACCATCCAAATCAAAAGCAACTGTAACTTTATTATGAATCTACACGAATACCAGGGAAAGCAGATTTTGAGTGGCTACGGCGTTTCGGTGCCTGTGGGCATTGTGGCCGAGTCGCCAGCCAAAGCCGTTGAAGCAGCCAAAGAAATTCAGAAGCTCACCGGCACCGATCGTTGGGCAGTGAAAGCGCAGATCCATGCCGGAGGCCGCGGCAAGGGCGGCGGGGTGAAGATTGCCAAAACGCTGGAAGAGGTTGAATTGTATGCTGACCAGATTATCGGTATGATGCTTGTGACGCCCCAAACCAGCGCACAAGGCAAACTGGTGCGCCGTGTGCTCATCGAGCAAAACATCTACTATCCCGGTCCGTCGGAAGTGAGCGAAATTTATATGAGCATCCTGCTCAACCGCGCCCGCAGCCGCAATATGATCATGTATTCGCCCCGCGGTGGTATGGACATAGAGAAAGTGGCTGAGGAAACCCCTGACCAGATTTTTACCGAAGAAATTGACCCACGCGTTGGCCTGCAGCCTTTCCAGGCCCGAAAAATAGCTTTCAACCTGGGCTTGTCGGGGACTGCTTTCAAAGAAATGGTGAAGTTCGTTCATGCCCTTTACAAGGCTTACGAGAGCTCGGATGCCAGCCTGTTCGAAATCAACCCGGTAATCAAAGCTTCAGACGACCGCATCTTTGCAGCTGACTCCAAGGTGGTGATCGACAATAACGCCCTCTTCCGCCAGCCTGAAATTGCCAATATGCGCGACCTGATGGAAGAAGACCCCATCGAGGTGGAAGCCAGCCGTTTCGACCTTAACTACGTGAAACTCGACGGCAATGTGGGCTGCATGGTAAACGGTGCCGGCCTTGCCATGGCCACCATGGACATGATCAAAATGTCGGGCGGCGAACCGGCCAACTTCCTCGATGTGGGCGGCACTGCCAACGCCAAACGTGTGGAGGAAGGCTTCCGCATCATCCTAAAAGACCCCAACGTGAAAGCCATTCTGGTGAACATCTTCGGCGGTATCGTACGCTGCGACCGTGTGGCCCAGGGCATTGTGGATGCCTACAACAACATCGGCGAAATCGGCGTGCCGATCATCGTCCGTTTGCAGGGCACCAACGCCAAGGAAGGCAAGGAACTGATCGACAACTCCGGCCTGAAGGTATATTCCGCCATACGTCTGCAGGATGCCGCCGCCCTGGTGAATGAGGTACTGAAGTAATTGGTTTGTTTGTAATAAATTCTGTAGCCTTCGTCCTTTGGACGGAGGCTTTTTGTTTTGATGGAGATGAAATCAATGTGTAGAATTGTTCTACTCGCCGTTTGATATCGTGCGAACATAATGTCTGAACAAACCTGTTACATCTTTCCGGTGATTACATACCAGGCAATGGCCGCGTATTCCCTCAGCACAATGATCTGATACTGCAGGTAGCTCCACATATTGTAGCGCAGGTCGAGGTTTTGCTCCGAAAGTTTAGGACCTTTCTTTTTACTTCCGGGTTCGATGAGCAAGTCGTTGTCGAAAGCTGCCTCGAAGGTGGGCAGGCCATTGACATGCGAAAAACCTGCCTTGCGGAAGGTTTTAATGCTGCGGTACATGTGCTCGGGCGATGTGATGAGCAAAAGCCGGCTGTTGGGATCGGGTATGATCTTTCGGATGTTTGTGGCCTGTTTGAAGGTGTTGCGGCCTTTTTTTTCGGAAATTAAGCGTTCAGGAGCGATGGCGCGCAGTTCCAGCTCTTCAATCATGCGGTCGTGGTCGGTTTGGTCGGCGCTGCTATCGGCGGGTAGGGCCACAATTACCTGTGCTTCGGGCAATTGTGCTGCAGCTTTGGCTGCATACCAGCAACGCAGCAGGGCATGGTGCCCCGGAACGGCACCGGCACCCATGACGATAATATAGTCAGCTTCGATGTTGCGGTCGATCTGGCTGGTACCCAGGTGGTAGTAGGCATGCCAGGGCAGGTCGGTAAAGCTCAGGGCAAACATCAGTAATGCAATGCTGCCGGCAACAACCCTCGTTCGCTTAAGAATAAGTATTAAGACCTTTATAGCCTTTTGCAATTTCATCTTCGATTGATCCATGCGAAGGTAGAAAAAAGTGTGGGGTGAAGGAGTGCTGGTAACTAGGGAAGGGCTTGTTATTAGATGATCTGCGGGGTATAAGCACTTGGTGTTTGTGAATAGCTGATAAAATCCTCTGGTTGGCAATCATTGACTGTTTAAAGTTATGAATGCAACTAGACATTCTTCCCCATCTTGGGCAGGTCAAGCTCTGTTTATCTTCTAATCCATAAATCTTGAATCTTGAATTTTTGAATTTTGAATTCTCAGCTCCAGCAACCCGCATCAAGCAACCCATAACCAAACTCCCGTCCTGTACCTCGTACCTTGTCCCTTATAAATTCCCGACACCTTGTCCCGCGTTCCGCTTCCCCCAAAAAAAGCCACCCCCTTGCGGAGATGGCCGACAGTATTGAAAGCTAGTGTCTTACTTTGAAGTGATTTCGGTGAAGATGCTGAGGGTCATGGGC